>NZ_JAKTNU010000015.1 GCF_022760955.1 Thermus neutrinimicus | reverse complement strand
GAGTCGGTCCCCCTCTTTTTATCCCAGCCCAGAGTCTCACATGTGTTTGTCCGGGTTCACTTGGTGGTGACCCAGTCGTAGCGCACCCGGCCCTTGGCTCCTTGAAGCTGGAAGCGGAGGAGGTACTCCCCCGGATCCACGGGAAACCGCGCCTCCTCCTGGAAGCTCCCCGAGTAGACCCTCTCCCCCACCATACGCCCCTCCCGGAGAAGGGCCACGGCAAGCCGCCCCTCCTCGAGGTCCCCGGAGACCTTAACCTTCACCGTGTCGTAAAGGCCGCTCACCCGGATGGGGTATTGGGCCTCCCCGGTATACTTCCAGTAGAAAACCGGCAGGAAGGGAGGGTAGCCCACGGCAAGGCCGTAGCGCTCCGCATACCAGTAAAGGCCAAGGGCCAGGAGGGCCAAAAGGAGCAGGGTCCGCATTGCCTTAAGTATACTTGGGCTCATGGCAGGCGCCGACACCAAGCCTTCTCCGGAAGAGGCCTTGGCCCTCCTTAAGCGGGGGGCAGAGGAGATCATCCCCGAGGAGGAGCTCCTCTTAAAGCTGAAGGAAGGCCGCCCCCTGGTGGTGAAGCTGGGGGCCGACCCCACCCGGCCCGACCTACACCTGGGGCACGCGGTGGTCCTGAGGAAGATGCGCCAGTTCCAGGAGCTTGGGCACAAGGTGGTCCTCATCATCGGGGACTTCACGGGCATGATCGGGGATCCCTCGGGACGGAGCAAGACCCGGCCTCCCCTTACCCTGGAGGAAACCCGGGAAAACGCCAGGACCTACGTGGAGCAGGCGGGGAAGATCCTGAGGCAGGAGCCCCACCTCTTTGAGCTCCGCTACAACTCCGAGTGGCTGGAAGGCCTCACCTTCAAGGAGGTGGTGCGCCTCACCTCCCTCATGACCGTGGCCCAGATGCTGGAGAGGGAAGATTTCAAGAGGCGCTACGAGGAGGGCATCCCCATCTCCTTGCACGAGTTCCTCTACCCCTTCGCCCAGGCCTACGATTCCGTGGCCATCCGCGCGGACATTGAGATGGGGGGCACGGACCAGAGGTTTAACCTCCTGGTGGGCCGGGAGGTGCAACGGGCCTACGGCCAACCTCCCCAGGTGGCCTTCCTCATGCCCCTTTTGCTGGGCCTGGACGGGCGGGAGAAGATGAGCAAGAGCCTGGACAACTACATCGGGGTGGCGGAGCCCCCTGAGGTGATGTTCAAGAAGCTCATGTGGGTGCCTGACGCCCTTCTGGAGGGCTACTTCCGCCTCCTCACGGACCTCGAGGAGGCCGAGATCCAAACCCTCCTGAAGGCGGGTCCCGTCCCCGCCCACCGGGTCCTGGCCCGCCTCCTCACCGCCGCCTACGCCCTCCCCGCCATCCCTGCCCGCATCGACCGGGCCTTTTACGAAAGCCTTGGCTACAGCCTTGAGGCCCTGGGCAGGGACAAGGAGGCGGGGCCGGAAGCCGTGCGCCAGGCGGAAGCCCGCTACGACCAGGTGGCCAAGGGGGCCATCCCCGAGGATATCCCCGAGGTGGTCATCCCCCCTTCGGAGCTCAAGGAGGGGCGCATCTGGGTGGCGAGGCTTTTCACCCTGGCGGGCCTCACCCCCTCCAACGCCGAGGCCAGAAGGCTCATCCAAAACCGGGGCCTAAGGCTGGATGGGGAGCTGGTAGAGGATGCGGCCCTCGAGGTGGACCTCTCCCGCCCCCGCATCCTCCAGCGGGGGAAGGACCGCTTCGTGCGGGTGCGGCTTGCGGACTAAGAACCCTCCATGGGCCTAAGGGGCACCTCATACCCGGTGGCGTAGAGGGTGTCCCCTTGGGCCTCGAGGCGTAGCCGGGGCAAGGGGTAGCGGGGAGGCCCATACACCGCTTTTCCCCCAAGGAGGGGATCAAAGGCCCCAAAGTGGCAGGGGCATCCCAGGAAGGGCCTTTCGTAGCGGAAGTTGTAGAGGATGGAGGCCGCCTCAGGGTCGGGCACAAAGTTCACGGTGCACCCCTGGTGGGTGCAGATGCGGCTTAGGGCCAGGTAGTGTTCCTCCCCCAGGGAAAGCCCCCCCAAAACGGGCTCGGGCAGGCGGAGGAGGAAGGCCCTTAGGGGCCCTAGGGGCAAGGGGTACTCAAAGGGCTTCGCCTGCCACACCGCAAGCTCCCCCCGCCGGGCCACCGCCACCTTGGGCCCCTCCTTCCAGATGGGCTCCCCTACCAAGGGCCTTGGGCGGAAGCGGAGGTTATAGGTGCGCACCCCAAACCAGAGGAAGAATCCCCCCGCCACCGCCACCGGTATATAGAAGACCAGGTCCCGCCGCCTCATAGGCTAGAGAGGTAGTCCAGAAGGGCCTTTAGCTCCCCCTCGCTTAAGGGTACCGCCGGCATCTGGCCCCGGCCCTTGAGCACGATCTCCCTCACCGCCTCCGGGGCTTTCAGGATGGGGTTCCCCTTAAGCCTGGGCCCCACTCCCCCTTGGGCCTCGGCCCCGTGGCAGGCGGCGCACCGGGCCTGGTAGACCGTTTTCCCATCCGTCCCCCCCTGGGCCTGGGCCCGGGCCATGGCGATGAGGCCCTCCACCCTTTCCCTGGCCTCCCCGCCCACCTCCAGGTACTTTTCCCAGGCAGCGATGGCCTCCTTCGCCTGTCCCTTCTGGAAGTAAATGTTCCCCAGGAAAAGCCAGCCCTCCGCGGCCTTGGGGTCGGCGTGCTGGGCGATCTCCAAAAACATCTGGGCCTCCTCCGGCCGCCCCGCCATGAAGAGGATGATCCCCACCCGGCGCACGGCCTCGATGTTGGTGGGATCCTTCCTGAGCACCTCCAGGTAGGCCTCCGCCGCCTGGTCAAAGGCCCCTAGGTCATAGGCCCGCCTTCCCCAGGCCAGGAGGTCCCCCACCTCCCCGGTGCGCTTGGCCTTGTCCTGGAGGGCCTTGAGCTCCCGGGCCTCGGCCCGGGCGGTCACCGTGGTCTCCCCGGGAAGCCTGGGCAGGGTGTAGCGCCAAAGCCCCACCCCCAGCAGGACCACCACCCCCAGGGCCAGGGCCACGGGCCAGGGGTTGAAGGGGCGTGGCTCGGGGGGGCGCCAACCCTCTAGGGCCCGCTCCAACTCCACCATCCGGGCCATGGCCAGCTTCTTCTCCTCCCCCTCGAGGCCCTTCACCTCCTCCTTCAGGACCTCCAACTCCTTGAGAAGCTCCTCCCGCCGGGGAGGCTCGGGGAAGGGCTCCTTGGGCCCCAAGAGGGGCCTTAAGGCCAGAAAGAGCCCCAAGAGGAATAGGGCCAGGAAGATAAGGGTGGCCATCATGCGGGAGGCTCCTTAAGCCGGCGCTCCGCCTCCTCCAAAAGCTCTGGAGGGAGGGGCTTTTTAGGGCGGAAGTAGGCGAAAAGCCCTAGGCCCAAAAGGGCCAGCCCCAGAACCGGCAACACCCAGACCCAAAGGGTGATCCCCCGCCTGGGGGGCTCGTAGAGGATCCACTCCCCGTACCGGTCCACGAAGAAGGCCTTGATCTCCTCCCTCGTCTTCCCCTCCCTTAGCATCTCGGCGATGAGGCGGCGCATCTCCACCGCCACCCCGGAGTTGCTCTCCGCCGCCGACTCCCCCTGGCACACGGGGCAGCGAAGCTCCCGGGCGATGGCGAAAACCTCCGGGGGGAGGTCCGGGGGCGGGGAGGCAGGGCCCTCCTGGGCCCAGGCGGAAAGGGCCAGGAGGAGGGAGAACGCCCAAACCCATAGCCCGGCTCCTTGGCGGATCACGGCAACACCTCCTTCAAGTACTTCTCCAAGGTGGCCTGGTCGATGGACCCCGCGTGGCGGACCACCACCCGGCCCTCCCCGTCTATGACAAAGGTCTCCGGGACCCCGTACATCCCGTAGTCCACCCCCACCCGGCCCCTGGGGTCAAAGACCTGGGGGAAGGTGAGGCCAAACTGCTCGATGAAGCGCAAGGCATCCCCCTCCTTGTCCTGGGTGTTGATGCCCACAAAAAGCACCCGGTCTCCATACCGGCGCCAGGCGGCCTCGAGGATCGGGGCCTCCTCGTAGCAGGCAGGGTAGCACCAGCTGGCCCAGAAGTTGATCAAGATGGGCTTTTTCCCCAGGTGGTCGGAAAGCCTTAGGGTTTCCCCCCACTCCCCCCGGTATGGGGGAAGCAGCGGCAGGGTGAAGTCCGGGGCCGGGCGGCGCTCCTTGGCCAACACCGAGGGGAGCTCCTTGGGGTCCCGCTGCATTCCCCAGTAGAAAAGCCCCCCCAGGGCCAGGACCACAAGAAGCCATAGCCAACTCCTCAGGCTGGCCCCCATGGCAAGCCTCACGCCGGGCTCACCCCCTTAAGCTCCTCCCGCTTAGCCGTGGGCCAGAGGATGTACAGGGTGCCCAAGGCCATGAGCCCTCCCGCCACCCACATCCAGAAGACCAGGGGGGTAACGATGAGGCGGATGGAGGCCCACTCCCCCTTCTCCCGGTCAAAGTCCATGAGGAGGAAGTAGTAATCGTTGCCCGGGGTGTAGACCACCTTGGGGGACGGCAGGGGGGAGTTCATCTGGGGGTAGAAGTGAAGCCTGGGACGCACCTCCCCGAAGCGGTCCGTGCGCAAGGAGGCCTCCACGGCAAACCGCCTCCCCTCGTCCAAGGCCCGCACCCCCGAGAACTCCATGCGCACTCCTCCCGCCTCCCAGGCCTGCCCCCGGTACAGGGTCTTCTCAACCTCGAGGCGGTAGGTCTGGCTGAAGGCGATGCCAAGGCCCATAAGGGCCACGGCGAAGTGCACCACAAGGCTTCCCATCCGCCTATGGTTCTCCAAGAACCCCCAAGGGGAAAGCCCGGCCCTAAGGCGGGCCACCACCCCTTCCCGCACCAGGAGGAAGATGGCGGCGGCGTTGTACAGGAAAAGCCCCACCGCCAAGGAAGCCCCAAGGGTATAGCCCCGAAGAAGCCCAAGCAGGGTGCCCAGGAGGAGGACCGCCAGGAGCATGTACAGGTTGCGGACGACCTCCGCCCTCGGCCTCCGCCAGGGCAAAATGGGCCCCACCCCCATGAGGAGGAGGATCCCTGCCCCGATGGGCAGGGAAGCCTGGTTAAAGAAGGGGGCCCCCACGCTCACCTTGGCCCCGCTGAAGGCCTCGGCCAGCAAAGGATAGAAGGTGCCCAGCACCACCACCAAGGCCCAGCCGGCGAAGAAAAAGGCCCCGAGGAGAAGGGCCCCTTCCCGGGAAAGGGGCCGGAAGACCGCAGTGTCCCGCACCTCCCGGCTCACCCGGGAAAGTAGGCCCAAGCCTAAAGCGGTGGAGAGGAGGAAAAAGCCCAGGAAAGCGGGCCCCACCGGCCCCTCGGCGAAGGCGTGCACCGACTGGATCACCCCGCTTCGGGTGAGGAAGGTGCCCAGCACCGTGGCGGCGAAGGCCAGGGTGACGAAGGCGAAGTTCCAAGCCTTAAAGGCCCCCCGGGTCTCCTGGACGAGGGCGGTGTGCAAGAAGGCGGTGGCCAAAAGCCAAGGGATGAAGCTGGCGTTTTCCACCGGGTCCCAGGCCCAGTACCCACCCCAGCCCAGGACCTCGTAGCTCCACCACATCCCCGCCACCTTCCCGGCGGTGAGGAAACCCCAGGCGATCAGGGTCCACCACCGGGTCTCCCCCACCCAGGTCTGGTAACGGCGCACCACCATGGCCGCCACGGCATAAGCGAAGGGCACGCTCAAGCCCACGAAGCCCAGGTACATGAGAACCGGGTGGACAGCCATCATCCAGTGGTTCTGCAAGAGGGGGTTGGGCCCCGTGCCGTCCGAAGGGGGGTTGGGAAGGGTTTGGAAGGGGCTGGCGATGGTGGCCATGACCCCGAAGAAGAAGACCTGGATCCCAAAGAGGACCGCCAGGACCACGGTAGCCCGCCAGGAGTCCAGGGGTTTGCGGCTGGCCAAGAGGGTGTAGAGGGTTTGCAACAGGCCCCAAAGGAGGATGCTGCCCTCCAAGGCGGCCCACGGGGTCACCAGGGTGACCCAAAGGGGATCATGCACCGAGTGGTTGCGGGCCACATAGGCCAGGCTGAAGTCATGGGTGAGAAGGGCCCATTCCAAGGCCAAGAAGGCCGCCAGGGCCGCCAGGAAGGCGGGAAGGACCAGGGCCTTAGCCCCCTTCAGGAAGCGCCCGTCCCCCTGGTGGTAGGCGAGAAGGGAAAGGGCCAGGCCCAGAAGGCTGAAGGCCAAAGCCAGGCTGACGCCCAGGTTGCCGAGAAGGGCCGGGGTCATTTGGCCTCCTCGATGAGCTTGCGCACCTCCTCCGGGGTCCAGCCCTCCTTGGGGGCCTGGTAGGTCTCGGAGTGCTTCACCAAGAGGTTGGTGCCGTGGAAGACCCCTTCCTGAAAGCGGCCCTCCACCACCACCCCCTGCCCCTCCTTGAACATGCCCGGAGGCGTGCCCCTATGCACCACGGGCACCTCCGCCACCCCATCGGTGAGGATAAAGCGAAGCTCCAGGTTATCCTTGTCGTAGCGCACCGTGCCCTCCTTCACCAATCCCCCCAGGCGTACGGGACGGTTCTGGTAACGCCCCTGGTCCTGCAGGTACTCGGAGGGAGTGAGGAAGTAGACCAGGTTCTGCCCCAGGCCGCCGAAGATGAGGTAGGCCAAGGACCCCAGGATGACCACGAGTCCGATCAGGTACTTGGCCCTCATCTCACCCTCCGGTAGCGCCAAAGGAGATAGGCTAAGTAGCCGAAGACCGTGAGGTAGGTGAGGGCGTAGACCCAGGTGACGAAGACCTCCTTCACGCCTCCTCCTTCCTGGCCTCCAAAGCGGCCAACAGGGAGCGGAAGCGCACGAAGCCCAGGTAGAGGAGGGTAAAGACGAAGAGGTTAAAGAGGAGGGCCTGGAGCATGGCGGGGTCCATGTGGATCTTCCCGGTGGTGAGGTCGATGGACTGGGTTTGGTGCAGGCTCCGCCACCACTTCACCGACATGTAGCTGATGGGCACGTTGATAAAGCCCAGGATGCCCACCGCCGCCGCTGCCTTCCTCCTCAACTCGGGGTCCTCTATGGCCCCCCTGAGGAGGAAGTAGCCCACGTAGACGGCAAACAGGATGGCGGTGGTGGTGAGCCTAGGCTCCCAGGTCCAGTAAACCCCCCAGGTGGGCCGGGCCCAGAGCATCCCCGTCACCAGGGCCAGCCCCATGAAGACCAGGCCAATCTCGGCGCTTGAGCTGGCCACCCGGTCGTAGCGGGGATCCTGGCGGAAGAGGTAGAGGAGGGAGTAGAGGAAGGTGACGAAGAAGGCCAGATAACCAAGCCAAGCCCCGGGCACGTGCAGGTACATGATGCGGGCTAGATATCCCTGGTTCACGTCGGGGGGAGCGGAAAGGGCCAGGTAAAACCCCACGGGGAGGAGCAACAGCCCTAGCCCCAGGAAAACCCGGGTGAGGATGTCCGGACGGTCGGGTTGCGCCAACTTCAGCATGCTTGGACCTCCATGACCCCTAGCATAGCCAAGGGAAGGGTTAAAAATCTGTGGCCCCCATACCCCAAGCTCTAACCTTCCATCACCACCGGGAAAAGGAGGGCGCTGGCGGTGAGGTAGACCACATCAAACACCAAAAGGAGTTGCCACCAGGCGGAGATCTCCGCCAAAGGCAACCCCTCCGCCAAGCCGGTGGTGGCCCGCACCGAGGCCAGGACCACGGGCACCACCAAGGAGAAAAGGAGAAGGGGCAAAAGCACCTCCCGCCCCCTAAGCCGGGCCAGGAGGCCGGCGTAAAAGGTGGCCACGCTGGCGTAGCCCAAGACCCCCAGGGCCAGGGTCAGGAAGAGGGGAAGGATGCGCTCCAAGGGCAGGTAAAAGAGGCCCGCCGCCATCAAGAGGGCCAGGGCGGCCAGGGGGAGGAGGAGGAGCATCTGGAAAAGAAGCTTGCCGAAGTAGATCCACTCCTTGCCCCCCGGGGTCAGGAGGAGGTCGTCCAAGGTGCCCTCCTCCACCTCGAGGGCAAAGGCCCGGGTGGACAGGAGCGTGCTCCCAAAGGCCAAGGCCACCCAAAGGACCCCCGGGGCGGCCCGGCGCAAGGGGTCCTCCTCCGGCCCCAGGGCCAGGGCCATGATGAAGAGCATCACCGCAAAAAAGGCCAGGATGGAGAGAAGCCCCGCCCGGTCCCGCACCTCGAGGCGCAGGTCCCTTAAGGCCAGCAAAACCACCCGGCGCACCACCCCCACCCTACCCTGCCCGGCCGCCTGGGGCCACCCTTCCACGGGAAGCTTCATGCTCCCCCCAGCTCCAGGGTGCGGTCCGCCACCTGCTCGGCCAGGGTACGGTCGTGGGTGGCCAGCACCACCCCCGCCCCCTTCCGGGCCTCGGCCAAGGTGGCGAGAAGGAGCTCCCTTCCCCCTTTGTCCAAGGCGGTCTCGGGTTCGTCCAGCAGCCAGATGTCGGGGAACAAAAGGGTAAGCCGGGCCAAGGCGAGCCTCTTCTTCATGCCGCTGGAAAAGGCGTAAAGGGGAAGGTCCCCGGGCAGGCCAAAGCGGTCCAGGGCTTCTTCAGGTTCTTGGCCTTGGTGGTGGAAGGCCAGGTCGTAAAGGAGGTGCTCCCGGGCGGTAAGGTGGCGATGAAAGGCCGGGGGGTTGGGCAGGAACAGGGCCTTGCCCGCCCGCTCCACCTGCCCCCGGGTGGGCTTGAGAAGCCCGGCCATGAGGCGCAAAAGAGTGGTCTTCCCCGAGCCGTTGGGCCCCAAGAGGGCCACCACCTCCCCTCGCTCCAAGGTGAAGGAAAGGTCCCGGACCACCCAGTCCCGGCCAAAGCGCTTGGAGATCCCCTGCAAGCGAAGCAGCATGCCTATACCAGTTTAGGGGTGGCCTCGAGGGGCAAACCTACCCCAGGGGGAAAGCCCCCCAGTGCCCCTCCCGCTACAGGTACTTCTGCAACCACTCCGGGGTAATCCGGAGGAAGAAGGAGTTCAAGGCGCTGTAGGTCCCGGTGAGAAGCAAAACCCCCACCAGGAGGAGCACCACCCCTGCCAGCAACTCCACGTAGTGGGATAGCCGCCCGGCCCGCCTCAGCCAACCCTTAAGCCGCTCGGCAAAAAGGGCCACCAGCAAAAAGGGCACCGCCAGGCCCAGGATATAGGCCAAAAGAAACCCCACCCCACCCCCCACCGCCGTGAGGGTGAGGATGGCTCCCAGGATGGGCCCGATGCAAGGGGTCCAGCCCAGAGCCAAGGTAGCCCCCAGGAGAAAAGCCCCCAAGGGACGTGCCGTCTCCCCCTCGTAGCGCAGGCTCACCCCCCACCGGGGCCTCAGGCCCAGCATGTAGAGCCCAAGGAGGATTAGGACCACCCCTCCCACCCGGGCTAAGGTCTGTCGGTGCTCAAAAAGGAGCCCACCCAGAAGGGTAAAAGGCAGGCCCAAGAGGAAGAACACCAGGCCAAAACCCAGCACGAAGAAGAGAGCGTTGAAAAGGGGGCGCCCCCTCTCCCCCCCCAGGTAGACCAGGTAGGTGGGCACCAGGGGCAAGACGCAAGGGGAGAGAAAGGAGAGCACCCCCGCAAAGAAGGCCGCCGCCAAGGAGACGCTCATGCCTCCATCCTAGGGCAAGGTGAGCCAGGGGAAGCGGCGTTTGGTCTCAGGATCTAGCTCCAGAAGCTCCCGTGCCGGCATCTTCACCTGGGGCAGGGTCTTCTGGTTGATGGGCTCGTGGGCATCGATGATGCCGTTCATGTAGAGGAGGAAGGCCACCAGGTGATAGACCTCTTCGTTGGTGAGCGTACCTGCGGCCCCAAAGGGCATGGCCCGGCGGATGTAATCGTAAAGGGTAGTGGCATACTGCCAGTAGTTGCCAATGGCAAACTCCGCGGGCTCGGTATCTGGCGTGATGGGGAAGGGCTCCGCCACCAGCCGGTTGAAGGGGTACCCCTCCCCCCGGGCCCCGTGGCAGGAGGCGCACTTCTCCGCGTAGATGCGCTCCCCTTCCTCCACCTTGCCTTCCCCCGGGGGAAGTCCCCGGCCATCGGGGAGGACCACGGGCCTAAGGTCGTACTGGACCACCAGCTCCTCGGAGATGGGGCTACCCAGGTTGTACCGGGCCCCCACCGCCAGCCCCAGAAGGGCTAAGAGAACCAGGGTGCGCTTAACCATCAAACACCTCCCCGCCGCATCCGCCCATGGGCCCAAAGGCCTGCTGGCCCAGGGGCCTATCCCCGTTCACCACCCGGCCGTCGGGCAGGATCCGCCAGGCCTGGATGGCGTTGTAGTGGTAGCGGTTGTTCTTGCCCCACTTCTTGAAGAACTCCTCCCGGGTGGGCTGGGTATTCCCCTTCTCGTCCCAGGCCCGGCTCCAAAGCACCACCTCCTTACCGTCCCAGTGCCAGGGCATCTTGAAGCGCACGAAGGCGTAGCGCTCCACCGGGGGTTCCAAGGTGGCCTGCCGCCAGGTCTTACCCTCGTCAAAGGAGATCTCCACCTTGGTGATGCGCCCATACCCGCTCCAGGCCAGGCCGCGGATCTCGTGGAAGCCCGGCTTGATCTGCTGCAAGCCGGAGGGGTAGGTGATGATGGACTCCGGGTCCATGATCCAGGTGAAGGCCCAGACCCTGCCGTCGGCCATCACGTCGGTGTACTCGCTGGTCTCGTCCTTGGCCATGGCGGGGAGGTCGGTGACCAGGATGCGCCTTAACCACTTCACCTGGATGCTTCCCTCCCATCCGGGCACCACCAGGCGCACCGGGTAGCCCTGCTCAGGACGCAAGGCCTCCCCGTTTTGGGCATACGCCACCAGCACGTCCTCCATGGCCTTTTCCAGGGGCAAGGAACGGGTGTAGGCGGCGGCATCCATGCCCTCAGGGATCAGCCACTTGGCCTCCGGCTTCACCCCCGCCTCCTTGAGGAGCAAGGCCAAGGGAACCCCGGTCCAGCTGGCGTTGGAGGCCAGGCCCCGGCTCCGGGTGGCGGTGAGGTTGGGGTCGGGGGGGTTACGGTAGCCGTTTTGCCCGTTCCCAGCACACTCGATGAAGTAGGTGCGGGTCACGGAGGGGAAGCGCTTTAGGTCCTCCAAGGTGAAGACCATAGGCCTTTCCACCATCCCGTGGATCACCAGGCGGTACTTGGCCGGGTCCACCTGGGGCACGCCGCCATGGTGCCGCTCAAAGTGGAGGCCGTTGGGGGTGATCACCCCCTCCAGCTTCTCCAAGGGGGCAAAGTCCGCCCCAGAGTGGCGGGTGCGCAGGTTGGGGGAGATGTAGCGCACCACCCCTTCCTCAAAGGGGCTCCTTTGGCCGTACTCGGAAAGGGGGGCCCCCAGGGTCTTCATGGGGGCAAAGGTCTCCTCATCCCAGGGAGGCGTCTGGGCTTTGGCCTTAAGAAGCCCCAATACGCCCCCTGCGCCCAAAAGCCGGAAGAACTTCCTTCGGTCCATATACCCTCCCATCGTATCGCTTTCCCGCAAGGAAAACCCCGCCCCCTTTGGGGGGCGGGGCCAAACCCTTAAGCCGGGCCGAACATGTCGTTCCAAATGCCCGTGGCCCAGCCGATGGCAGCGGTGCCGTTGGCGGCGGAGCGCTGGTTGTCCACGGAGCCCTGGGACTTGATCTGCTTGGCCGCCTCGTCCCAGGAGTAGTTGGCCGCCACCCAGATGGCCTCCTCCTTGTCCACGAAGGAATAGCAGATGTTGTGGGGAAGCTCCGGAGGAATTTCCGCCAAGGGCTTGCCCTTGAGCCGCTCCACCAGGTGCCGGGCCACGATGGTGCCGGAAACGTAGGCCACCATGCCGCTTTTGGGGTAAGGGGTGTTTCCGGTGATATCCCCCACCAGGTAGATGCGGTCATCCTTCTCGGAGAGGAAGTAGGGGATCTTCACGTTGGCCCAGCGCTCTCCCAGGCCCGCCACCCGCACCAGCTCCCCCGCCTTCATGGGGGGGATGATATCGGCCACGGTGAAGGGCACGTCCCCAAGCTCCGTCTTCACCACCTTCTTCCCGTAGTCCAGGCCGGTGATCTTGGTGTTGGGCACGTACTCCAGGTAGTCCTTGTAGAGGTCGTTGTAGGCGGCCAGGAAGCCCGGGGCCTTGGAGATGGGCTGGGGGTTGGCGTCTAGAACGATGACCTTCCCCTTAACTCCCTTCTCCTTAAGCCGCCAGGCCAGCATGGCCGCCCGCTCGTAGGGCCCAGGAGGGCAACGGTAAGGGGGGTTAGGGATGTACATGACCAGCTCCCCGCCCGTCTCGTCAAACTGGTCCAGCATCCGCCTCAAGGCGATGTGCTCAAAGGGCTTGAAGCCCACGGGCATGAGGTGCTTCACCTCCGCGTACCCGGGGATGGCCTCGTACATGTAGTCGATGCCCGGGGCCAGGACCAAGTAGTCGTAACCGATGTACCCACCAGCGGTTCGCACCAGGCGGCGGTCCCGGTTGATGTCCAAGACCCTTTCCTGAACGAAGATCACCCCGTCCTTGACCACGTGGGTGTAGTCAAAGACCAACCACTCCAGGGGCTTGACCCCCGCCAGGAAGAGGTTGGACATGGGGCAGGACATGAAGATGGGCTTCTGTTCAATAAGCACCACCTCCACGTCCACCCCGGACTGGACCAGCTTCCGGGCCACCGTGGTGCCGCCCCAGCCGCCCCCGATCACCACCACTCGGGGCTTGCGCGTGCGGGGAAGCAGGGTGGCCGGGCGGCTATAGAACTCCTGGGCAAAGGCCGAACCCGAAAGGGCCCCTGCCGCGGCCAAGGCCGCACCCGTCTTCAAAACCTGACGCCGATTCACCTTGCTCATACTCCCTCCTTTATTGGCCAGGGCGGTAAGGAGCCCCGCCCGTGGCTTCCAAGATCTCCGTCATCACCTGGCGGGCCTCCTGGAGCATGGCCACCGCCGGGGTGCCCATCACCCCGGGCATGATGGTCATGAGCATGGGCTCGATGGCCCCCACCAAGACGTCGTTGCCCATCTGCATGGCGAAGAAGCGGCAAGGAGCGGCAAAGCCTCCCGCAGGCTGGGCAAGGAACATAACCCTGGCCCATTCGCTCTTGCAGGGCATGATCACCGTCACCGGGCCCACCTTTACGTTGGGGAGAAGGTTAAGACCGTTGGAGGTGAGCTCCGTTTCCACCATGAGGACCACGTCCTCCACCTTGGCGGAGGGTACCCGGTACAGGAGGGCCGGCATCATGCCGCTGGCGGGATCGGGCATCATGGCGGGGGGCAGGCGCTTCACAATGCCAAGCCGCCCCAGGGCCCCCTCGAGGCGCCACACCAGCCGCTCCACCTCGCCCCCATAGACCTGGAGCATGGAGAAGAGGAGCCGCCCGTCAAAGGTGCCCACCATGTACTTCCCCCCTTGACCGGTGATAAAGACCGTGGGGGGAAGAACAATGGCGGCCATGGGGTTCTTGGAAACCGCCTCGATGCTTCCCCTATCCGGCTTAAGCACCACCAGGCGGTACTCGGGGAAGCCCGGGCCTGTCACCTGGCGCACCTGCTCCCCCAGGTTCAGCACCCGATCCGGCTCGAGGCCCACCGACTTAAGGGCCTGAAGGGTCTTGGCCTCCACCTCCTCCAAAGAACCCCTAACCTCCACCAGCAAGGACTGCGCCAAGCCTAAGCCCAAAAGGGCTACCAGAGCCAAAAGCTTCCTCATTGCGAACCTCCTTCCACCTCCAGGCCAGCGTCCAGCCAGCCTTTGAACCCATGGGCAATGTTCTTGGCATTCTTATAGCCCAGCGCCTGCAAATATGCGGCCACCACCGCCGAAACGCTTCCCGAGTTGCAGTAGACCAGGATCAAGGTCTCCTTATCCTTGGGAAGCTCAGCCAGGCGGTCTGGCACCTGGCCGGCGTAGATGTGCACCGAACCCGGGATATACCCCTTTTTCCGCTCCTCTTCGGTGCGCACGTCCAGGATGAAGGGATCAAAGAGGAAGAGGTCCTTGGCCTCGGTGGGGTACACCAGGTAGCTGGCAGGGGGCACGCGTTGGATGAACTCCCCAAAGGCCCTCACCCAATCCCCGCCCGCTCCCCCTCCCCCCTGGGCCCGGGCCAGGGAGAGGAGGGGAAGCACGGCAAGGAGGTCGCGGCGGCGCATGGCTAGCGGGTAAAGAAGGGCAGCTCCTCAAAGGAGTGCCCAGCCTTGGTGGCCTCGGCCAGCATGTACACCGTCAGGGCGATGTGGACATCCGAGTAGTACTCCGGCTTGGGGATGGCGATGGATTCGTAGCAGAAATCTATACGGTCTTGCATGGTGTAGAGCTTGTCCTCCTCAAAGCGGTAGGCGGGCCACTCGTTCCCCAGGCCCTGCTTGGGGCTCCTGACCGGGGAAAGCCGCACCCTTTGCCCCGCATACTGGTCGTGGCAGACCGCGCAGCTCATGTCCCTTGCCCCCGCGCGGGTGTACCAAAGCTCCCGCCCCAGGTTGTACATGGCCAGCTCCGCGGGGTGCTTGGGCACCACCTGGATCTTAGCCTTGGAGGAGAAGGAGGCGATGTAGGTGGTGATGGCCCGGACCTCCTCCCGCTTGATCTCGCTGGGCTTGTACCCTTGGACGGTCTGCATGCAGGTGTAGACCCGGGTTTCCAGGTCCTCCACCCGCTTGGAGTCGGGGAAGTACTTGGGGAGGATGGCATAGACCCCCTCCAAAACCCCCTTCCCCTTGCCGAAATCACACTCCTCGAGGGTCTTGCCGCTTGGCCCCTTACGGAAGAAGAGCTCCTTCCCTTCCTCCACGAAAAGCTCCCCAGGGAGCACACCAAAGGTCTCCAGGTACATCTGCCGCTGCCGCATGGCCTCCTCAAAGGGGTCCAGGGGCTTTTGCTGCTGGGTGTAGGCCCCCACGCCCACCAGGGTCCCCAAGGCCAATACGCCCAGGAAGAAGTAACGGTTCTTTCTCCTCATGGCTCACCTCCGGTTGATGGGGGACTCGGGGTCCAGGAGGAAGGCCACCAGGTCGGCGGTCTCCTCGGGGGTGAAGAGGCGGTGCACCCCGCCCCGGTACATGAGGGAGCAGGGCACAAAGGCCCAGGCGTTGTAGATCTTCTCGTAGGTGTAGCGCACCACTGCCTCCGAGGTGCCCCGTTGCCCATAGTTGGTCAGGCTCGGGCCCATGGTGCCGTGGGCCACCTCGCTGGCCACCCCGGCGTGGCAGGCATAGCAGTTACCCCGCTTGGGATCGGTGAAAACCTTCTCCCCGTTCTTCCAGTCCCCCATGAGCTTGCCGCTTGCCGGATACTGGATGAGGGCCTTCTGCTCCGCCAGGAAGCCCGGGATAAGGTCAGGGGGAAGCTTGTCCCGGTACTGGGAGCAAAGGGCCTGGCCCTTGTCCTGGGAGAGCATCACCTGGGCAAACTCGCGCCCACCCGCATGCAAAGCCGCCTCGAGGCGGGCCCTGAAAGGGCTCATCTGGGTCAGGCCGAGCCCTAGAAGCAAGACCAAGGCCAGTATTAATCCGACTTTCTTCCTCATGAACTCACCTCCGGTATGCGGTAGTTGCGCCCGATAACCCTCACGTTGGGCTGGGGCAGAACCTTCACCCGCCCCTCGGCCCTCAGGTACTCCTCGAGGACCTGGTAGATGGGCCTGGGCTCGTACCCCCCCTTGGCCTCCCCCACCCGCTGGAGCCTTCCCCCATAGGAGGCCGCCAGATACCGGCGGTTGGGATCCAAGGGCTTGCCCCCCACCTCTATCTCCCGGATGCGCTTGCCGGTGGGGGCATCGGGGTCCAAAACATAGCGAATACCGTAGACCCGGCTCACGTCCCCGCCCTGCTGGTAGAAGGGATCGGGGGTAAACACGTTGCTGGCGATGTCCTCGAGGGTGTTCCGGATCTGCTCCCCCCTTAGCCAGAAGAGGTAAAGCTCAGGGTAGGTAAAGCCCAGGTAGGCGTAGAGGTGATCCCGGGTGATGGCCTGGCCGGGAAGAATGGTGGTGCCCCAGCGCACCGCCGGGCTGAAGACCAGGTCCACCTCCGGGTAAAGGGCCTTGACCGCCCGCCCCACCAGCTCATCCCAGGTGGAGTACAGGGTGTCCCGCTTGTACAGCAAGGACTCGGAGACCGCCAGGGGTTCAAAGAGGTGCTGGCGGTGGGGAGCCAGGGTCCTCTCCAAAAAGGCCTCCACGTCGGGAGCCCCCGGGAGATGGTGGGCCAGAACCGGCAGGATCCGAACCCTTAAGTTGGCGATGCCCCCCTTGAAAAGCTCCAGGTCCACCCGCATCAGGGCCTTGCCGGCCGCGCTTCCCGCCACGATCCAGGTCTTGCCCACCCGCCAGGGGGAAGGGGTGAGGTCGTGGGTGTGCCCGGAAAGGATCAGGTCGATCCCCTTCACCCGCTCGGCCAAGGCCGCGTCCAGCTGCAGGCCGTTATGGGAGAGAAGGACCACCGCATCCGCCCCCTCGGCCCGGGCTTGGTCCACGGCCTCCTGCAAACGGCGCTCGTCCAGGGCAAAGGAAAGGCCTTGGGTGAACTCCTCGGGGTGGGAAACCTTCACGTAAGGGTAGGTGGCCCCCACGATGGCCAGGGCGTAGCGGCCCATCTGGTGGATCCGGTAGGCGGGGTAAAGGGGGTCGCCGAAAAGCTCATCCACCACGTTGTAGGAAAGGTGCTCCCCCTTAAGCCCTTGGAAAAGGGCCTCCGCCCGCTCCCGCCCCAGGGTCCACTCCCAGTGGGAGACCATGTGGTCCACCCCCGCGAGGTTCTGCCATTCCACCAGGGCTTCCCCCTGGGTGAGGAGGGAGAGGCCGGAGTTGGTCCAGGTGTCCCCGCCATCCAAAAGGAGCACCCTTCCCCCTGCCGCTTCCGCTTGGGCCTTCTGCTGGCGGATAAGGGCGGTGAGGGCGCTTAGGCCCCCGATGGGGCCAAAGGCCTTGGCCAGCTCCACGAAATCCAGGTAGCTAAGCAGGTAGGCCAAGGGGGTCTTCCGCTCCACCCCGTAGTAGCGCAGGACGGTCTCCCCGGTGAGGTAGCCGGGCCGGCCCATCAGGGGCTTAGGGGCAATGAGGTTAGGGGGCTCCATGAAGTGGTGGGGAAAGGCCTGGCCGTGGAGGTCGGAGAAGTAGAGGAGGGTGGCGTTGCCATAGGGAGGAAGGTCGTAAAGCCGGGAAGGGTTCTCCAGAACTTGGGCCAAGGCCTTGGGCCCAAGCCCCGCCAACGCGGAAATCCAGAAAAGGAGCTCCCTTCGGTTCATTTGGACCCCACTGCGGGTTTGGTGTTGAAGTCAGACTCCGGATCCAACAAGTAGGCCACCACGTCCGCGATCTCCTCGGGGGTCAGAAGCCCCTGCGCACCGAAGCGGTACATGACCGTGCAGGGGAAAAAGGCCCAAGCATTGTAGATGACCTCGTAGGTGTAGCGCTGCACCGCCTCGGACTGGCCCCGGTTCAGGCCGTACTTTTCCAGGCTGGGCCCCACGTCCCCGCCCAGGTGCACCGGGGAGCCAAAGTGGCAGGAGAAGCAGTTGGCCTTCTGCAGGTTGTTGAAGATGGCCCCGCCCTTCCTCCAGTCCCCCATGAGCTTGCCGCTTGCCGGGTACTGGATGAGGGCCCGCTGTTCTTCCAGGAACTTGGGCAGGGTATCCGCGGGCAGGCGGTTCCGGTGGAGGGAGCAAAGGGCCTGGTCGGGGCGCTGGTTAAGGAAGACTTCCGCATAAGCCTTGCCACCCGTCTGGATGGCCTCCAGCTCGGAAGGGCCAAAGTACGACTGGGCCAGGGCCACCACCAGGGGCGCGGCCAACAGGATGGGGATAAGCCTTTTCGCCTTCATCGCCGCCTCCTCACCGCACAAAAGCCGGCCACTCCTCCACCACCGCGCCGTTGTTCTGATAGGCCATGAAAAGCTCGAGGGCTAGGATGGGCAAGGAGTAAAGGGCAGGCTGGGGATGGCCGATGTTGCCGTAGCAGGCCCGGATACGGTCCTGCATGGTCCAGATCTGGTCGTTGGAGTAACGGTAGGCAGGCCAGTGGGTCCAGGACTTATCCTTGCCCAAGACATCCGCGTAAGGCAGGACCCCCGCCCGCCGGCCCACGTAGGACACGTGGCAGGTGGCACAACCCACATCCCGGGCCCCACTGCGGGCATAAAAGAGCTTTTCGCCCAGGGCATAGAGCTCCCGTTCCTGGGGAAAGAGGAGGCGTACCTGGATGGGTTTCCCCGTGGAGAAACTGGCGATGTAGAAGGCGATGGCCACCACTTCCTGGCGCTTGATCTGGTCGGGCCGGAAGCCCTGGACCCGGGTCATGCAGGTGAGGATGCGGCTATCCAGGTCCTCCACCCTGCCCGTGTCCAGGAAGTAGCGGGGTAGCCGGGCCGCCGCTCCCTCCAGAACCCCCTTCCCCAGGCCAAAGTCGCACTCGGCCATGGTCTTACCGTTTGGCCCCTTGCGGTTAAAGAGCTCCTTGCCCTGCTCCACGATGAGCTCCGTGGGCAGGATCCCCGCGGTTTCCAAAAGGAGTTGCTTCTGCCGCTTGGCCTCCTCCCTGGGATCCACCTCCGCCTGGGCCAAGGCCAGACCCAGCAAGAAAAGGCCAACCACCCACCACCAGCCACGTAAGGCCATACCCCCACCTCCACGCCATACCCGGCGCCCGGGGTTCCCCCCGGGCGCCACCTTTAGGCCAGCTCCAGCTTTACCGTGCCCTCGCCGGTGTCCCCGTCGGTGTCCTTAAGCTTGACGGTAAAGGTCCCCGCCTTTTCCGCTTTGAACATGAAGCCGTAAAGGGGGTTGGCGCTGGTGGAGGGGCCGGGTTTGGCCTCGGCCACCTTCTCCCCCTCGAAGTAGACCTCCACCTGGTTGATGTACTTGGCGGGGATGACCTTGCCCTCGGCATCCTTCCGGGTTCCGGGCTCGTTGGGATGCTGGGCCACCACCTGAAGCTTAAAGTTCTCGCCCGCCTTGGGCTTGGCTGGGGTCAAACGAACAATGGTACGAATGGCCATCTTCTACCTCCTTAACCGCAGCCACCCACGGTCACGCGGGTGCTGGCCGAAGCCAACAGGAGCTTGCCGTCCGCCGTTTCCACCACCGCCCGGATGGCGCTGGTCTCCGCCAGCCGCACCCGGGTGGCGTAGTAGGGCAGGGCCTTCATGGGCATGAAGGCCACCAGGTGGGGGGTGGGGTTCTTGTCGGCGAAGAGATGGATGGCCTTCACTTGATCGGAAGGCAGGTTCACCTCCACCTCAGCGGGAACGTTGGCCCCGCTTTCCGCAATGGCCGGCATGGTGAGCTTGATGGCGTTGGAGGGTGTAAGGTCCTTAAACCCCTTGCCCAACACCGCCTGCAGGGCCTTCTCCAAGTTGGCCAGATCCTCGCCCTCCAAACCCTGCGCCCTCACGGGAAGCCCCGCCAAGGCAACGGCCCCAAGGGCTACGCCGGTGGTCCTTAGAAACGCTCGCCTATTCACACACACCTCCTTTGGCACACATTTGGCGCAACTCCGCAAGGAACTGCGCCCGAGGCCGGCTGCCAAAAAACCGGCCCACCTCTTCCCACGCCCCCTTGCGGAAGGCGAGGAAGACAAAGGTTGGGGTGCCCGGAACCCGGTAGCGCCGGGCAAGCTCCTGGCCCTCCGGGGTTTCCGTACCCACGGAGGCCACCACAAACCTGTCCTCCAGAAGTTGGCTCACCTGGGGATCGGAGAGGACGAAGGTATTCATCTGGTCGCAGTAGGGGCAGTGGGGGGAGTGAAAGTACACCAACACCACCCGCCCGTGGGCCCGGGCCAGGTCCAGCGCCGCCCCAAAAGGGTACCAGCGACCGAAGTCCGGGGCAGCCAGGGCTGCGGCCAGGGTTAGTACCAGAAGGGACCAAAGTACCCGGTATGCGTACATCTTATACACCGCCTGGGTACACCCAAGGACATTTGTACCCTAGCACCCCTCCCGGGGCCATGTCAAGCTCCTTTGACACGGAGCCTCCTTCTCATAAAAACCTGCTTATGTAGCCTCCTCCCCCGGGAATCCCGCCTACCCCCCGGGACTATACCCTTAAGGAAAGTTAAAGATTAGGCTTGGCCAAAGGCCTTGACAAGGAGCGAGGGACAAAATACCCTGATACCCCGGAGGGTAAAGATGAAACGGACCCTAACCGCTCTCCTCCTTATCGGTAGCCTGGCCTTTGCCCAGGCGGACGGCGCCAAGCTCTATGCCCAGTGCGCGGGGTGCCACCAGGCCAACGGCCAGGGGCTTCCTGGGGCCTTCCCGCCCCTGGCGGGGCATGTGGCCGAGATCCTGAACCCCAAGGGCGGCCGCGAGTACCTCATCAAGGTGCTCCTCTGGGGCCTTCAGGGGTCCATCGAGGTCAAGGGCATGAAGTACAACGGGGCCATGCCCGCCTACAACGGCCTTAAGGACGAGGAGATCGCCGCCCTGCTCAACCACATCGCCACCGCCTGGGGGGACGACAAGAAGGTCCAGGGCTTCAAGCCCTTCACCGCCGCTGAGGTCAAGGCCCTTAGGGACAAGAAGCTCACCCCTCAGCAGGTGCTGGAGGAACGCAAGAAGCTCGGCCTAAAGTAAAGAAAGCCGGTGGGGAACCCGGGGGTAATCCCCGGGTTCCTTGTTTAATGGAGGGGTGCTGGAGCTTTCCTTGGAAAAGCGCTTCCCCGGCTTCCAACTGGCCCTGGACCTCACCGCTTTGGAGGGCGAGGTCCTGGCCCTTTTGGGACCCTCGGGAAGTGGCAAAAGCACCCTGCTAAAGCTCATCACCGGGCTCCTTTCCCCCGACCGGGGTTTTGTGCGCTTCGGGGGACGCGACCTCACCCCCCTGCCCCCCGAAAGGCGGGGGATCGGGTTTCTTTTCCAGGACTACGCCCTCTTCCCTCACCTCACCGTGGCGGAAAACATCGCCTTTGGCCTGGTGGAAGCCCGTTGGCCCAGGAAGGAACGGGAAGCGCGGGTGAAGGAACTCCTGGAACGCATGGAACTCGTATCCCATGCCCGAAAGCGCCCCCAGGAGCTTTCCGGGGGAGAACAGCAACGGGTGGCCCTGGCCCGGGCCCTGGCACCAAGGCCTAGGCTCCTCCTCCTGGACGAACCCCTAGGCGCCCTGGACCTAAGGCTACGGGAGGAGCTCCTCTTCTTCCTGCGCAGGACCCTCCGGAGGGAAGGGGTGACCACCCTGGTGGTCACCCACGACCAGGGGGAGGCCTTCCTCCTGGCCCACCGGGTGGCCCTTTTGCGCCAGGGAAGGATCGTGCAGGTGGGGCTTCCGGAAGAGGTGTACGCAAGGCCCAAGGACCTTTGGACCGCCCGTTTCCTCGGGCACAAAAACCTCCTCTCCCCGGAGGAAAGCCGGGCCCTGGGTCTACCCGCCAGACCCCACCTTCTTCCGCCAAAGGCTCTTCGCCTGGGGGGGGAGCACCCGGGGGAGGTGGAGGAACGGCTTTTCTTCGGAAGCAGGGTGGGGCTTTGGGTGCGGCTTGGAACGGTGCGGCTTTACCTCGAGGCCCTGGAAGGCCCCCCAGAGGGGGCCCAGGTCCATCTCCACCTGGACCTTTCCCAAGCGGTACCCTTGGAGGGATGAGGCGCTTTGCCCTTTTGCTAGGGGGTCCCCTTCTGGTTGGGGAAGGTCTAAGGGAGCGCCTGAAGGGTTACCGCTTAATGGCGGCGGACTCCGGTGGCCGGCACGCCCTGGCCCTGGGGCTTCCCTTGGAGCTATGGCTTGGGGACTTTGACTCAAGCCCCCCCTGGCTCCAGCACATCCTTCCTGCCCCCAAGGAGGTGCTTCCCCGGGAAAAGGACCTGACGGACGGCGAAGCCCTGGTGGGAAAAGCCCTGGAGCTGGGGGCCAAGGAAATTCTCCTCCTGGGGGGTATCGGGGGCCGCCTGGACCACACCTTGGCCCACCTGGAGCTGGCCTTCCTGCTGGCGGAAAAGGGGGTACGGGCAGAGCTCGCCGACGGGCTCACCCGAGCCTTCCCCCTCCTCCCTGGGCTTCACACCTTTCCCTTGGAAAAGGGGGCTTCCTTCAGCCTCCTGCCCTTCCCCGAGGCTACCTTGGCCGTGGAAGGAGCCCGCTGGAACCTTCCCCCCACCCCCCTTAAGGCCACCACCCTTACCCTGGAGAACCAGGCCCTAGGACCCATCCGCATCCGGGTGGAAAGGGGAAGGGCGGTGCTTTACCTGTTCTAGCCGCCTTGACAGAGCCTTGAGGGAAGGCTACACTGGCTTTTGGCGTTAAGGCCAGCGCCGTACGCCCACGGTGTGGCTTGGGCCGCTAGCTCAACCGGTAGAGCAACCGACTCTTAATCGGTGGGTTACAGGTTCGAGTCCTGTGCGGCCCACCACAAGACCCCGGGAAACCCCCGGGGCTTTCCCTTACCATGGGGCCCATGGAGCTCCCCAAGACTCCCCTGGACCTCCTGGACCTGGACTTGCCCCGGGGGGAACCCTGGGGCTACGCCTTCGCCCAAAGCCTCCTCAAAGCCCCCTGGGCCTGGCGGGCCCTAAGGCCCACCCCGGGGCTGATGCAGCTTTTGCGGCAGGACCTCGAGGCCCTTTCCTTGGAACTGGAGGAGAGGCGAAGGGAGTACCCTTTAGCCGACCTGGGGGAACGCCCCCCCTACCCCGCTGAGGAAGAGGCCCTGGCCGCCCTCCTCGCCCGCAACCCCGAGGCCCTGGCCCGGGTACTCCAAGCCCACGGGCCCTATCCCTTTGCCCTCTACCGGACCTTCCGCTTCTTTGGCGAGGTGCGTCCCCTGGAAAACCCCCGCCTGCCCCGGGAGGACGAGCTTCTGGGCTACGAGGAGCAGCTTAAGGCCCTCAAGGCCAATGCCCTCCGGTTCCTGTCGGGGAAACCCGCCCTCCACACCCTCCTCTACGGGGCCCGGGGCACGGGCAAAAGCACCGCCGCCAAGAGCCTTTTGCACCTTCCGCAAGCCCGCATGGTGGAGGTGGAGCCCAAGGCCCTAGACCACCTGGAAAGCCTGCTGGAGAGGCTGGCCCTTCTTCCCCACCGCTTTTTCCTCTTCCTGGACGACCTCTCCCTGGACCCCAAAGAGGAGGCCTTCCACCACCTGAAGGCCCTCCTGGAAGGAAGCCTCGAGGGTCCCCCGGAAAACGTCCTCCTGGTGGCCACCTCCAACCGCCGCCACCTGGTGCGCCATCTTGGGGAAAACCCCCTGCCTGGGGAAGGCCCCACGGCCTGGGATGCCCTTCAGGACGCCTTGGCCCTTTCCGAGCGCTTCGGCTTAGTCCTCACCTTCCCCCCCTTTGACAAGGCCCTCTACCTACAGGCGGTGGTCCACCACCTGGGCCGCTCCCTGACCCCCAAGGAGGAGGCCGAGGCCCTGCGCTTCGCCCTGCAGAAGGGTTTCTCCGGACGGGTAGCCCGGCAGTTCGCCCTCTCTCAATTGGGTACAACCCCTTGACAACCCTCAATCCGCACCATTTAGAATTTTGGCATGCAAACAGGTTCTCTTTCAATAAGACAATTGCTCAAAAAAGCCAAGGCGGGACAATTTAAGTTGCCTCAGTTTCAAAGGGATTTTGTGTGGAATGAAGCTCAAGTAGCACTCCTGATCGACTCCATTGCACGAAACTATCCCATAGGCTCCCTTTTGCTTTTAGAACCGAGCCCCGACATCCAATTGAGCACCCGCTCGCTGCAAGCTGCCATTGCGGATTCCGAGCATGCTGATTCAATAAACAATCAAAACTTTGAACTTGATAACAAAGATGCTCCTTCCAACAAGGATGTGACTCCCGAAGCACAAGAGTTTCTAATCCTCGACGGCCAACAGAGGTTAACTTCCATTGTGCGAGTTCTCTTAAACGCAAACCCATCTAAAACATATTGGTTTGATTTGGGGGAAATTTACGAATCTTTCCATGAAGAAAGATCGGATTGGATCAAACAAACTAAGGGGAAAAGCGAAGATACTACCCGGAATGATGGTCGTTGGATTAGGGCAGATTTAATATTGGAAGGTGAGGAACAACAATACGTTATCAAATATTTTCTGAAGCACCTTTTGGAGCAAGAAGAAAGAGCAATGCAGGCTATTCAAAAAGTGCATAGGGTATTTGAAACCATACGCAATTACCAGGTGCCTTACATCTTATTGGAAGGCCAAGAAGGTGTTGAAGCCATATGTCGGATTTTTGAAACCATTAACTCGACCGGCACGCGCTTGACAACCTTCGATCTGGCTGTAGCGCGTTATTTCCCCTACCCTGACCTTCGGGACTTATTTGACAAGGCTCGCCAGAGCCATCCGGTTTTATCCGAATTCGATGTGGATGGCGAACGGCTATTACAAGTAATCGTCCTTTTGGAGAAGGGAAGGGAACCTTCTCGAAGCGAGCAACTTGGCCTTAGCAAAAGCGACATCATCAAGCACTGGGAAGCTGCCGTAAATGCGTTGGTAAAGGCTATTACTTGGGCACGCCGGGAATGCGGACTAGAACCCCAATTCTATGTTGGAGAAAGCCAGCTCGTTGCTTTAGCCTCCGTGCTCGCTGGATTATCGGAGAAAGAACAAGAAAATTTCCTAATTCAAAAGCATGATCAACTGGTCCAATGGTTTTTCGCCAACGTTATGCAGAGTGGATTTCGTGCCACAAATTACAGGATTTTTGTTCACTATCAAAGCCTAAATAGCTTGCAAAAAAGTGGATACTTGCCAGAAGAAGACATCCCTCTTGTCAAATTAGATTTGGAAACGCTAGTCCGCTTGGCTAAAAGTGACAATAGGTACAAGGCCGCTTTGGCTCTTTTACGCCGACACATTAAATCCGACTTTTATTCCGGCGCAACCATAACTTCTGAAAATTTCGAAATGCATCACTTCTTCCCTCGCTCTTTTGGAGCAAGAAAGAAGTATATTGACAGCATCGCCAACTTGGTTCCGGTTACCAAAGAAACCAACCGCTTTCTTTCTAATCGCAATCCCTCAGAGTACATAAAGGACTTGGTAGAAAAGGGCAACTTCAGCGTTCAGAATGAACGCTTCGCTGGCGCCCTTTTGCCTATTAGGATAGGCCCTCAAGGTGATATCAAACCAAGCATTCTGTCAGACGACCACTACGAAGTTTTTGTTCAGGAGCGCGGCAAGCTCATTCTTCAGAAAATAAAAGAAGTCACGGGTAACAGGTTCGCCGATCACCTCGGCGAACCCTACGAAGAAATTTGAGTTTCAATGCTGCATGTTCTCTTCGCTGTATCGAAGGGCCGCCTCCACGAACCCGGCGAAGGGGGGCGAGGGGCGCATGGGGCGGCTCTTGAACTCGGGGTGGCTCTGGAGGCCCAGGAAGAAGGGGTGGTCCTTTAGCTCGATGGCCTCCACCAGACCGGCCCCCCGCCCCCGCATCCCCGGGGTGGTGGCGGAGATGACCAAGCCCGCCCGCTCCAGCTGGTCCACGTAGAGGGGGTTTACCTCGTAACGGTGGCGGTGGCGCTCCAGCGCCTCCTCCTTGCCGTAAAGGCGGTGGAGGAGGGTGCCCGGGCGGATGCGCATGGGCCAGTCCCCAAGGCGCATGGTGCCTCCTAGGCCCTCCACCTCCAGCTGCTCGGGCATGAGGTCGATCACCGGGTGGGGGGTGTAGGGGTCAAACTCCGTGGAGTTGGCCCCCTTGAGCCCGGCCACATGCCGGGCAAACTCGATGACCGCGATCTGCAACCCCAGGCAGATGCCCAAATAGGGGATTCCCCTTTCCCGGGCGTACTGGGCCGCCCGCACCTTGCCCTCGATGCCCCTCACGCCAAAACCCCCGGGGACCAGGATGCCGGCAACATCCCTAAACGCCTCGTCCAGGTCGGCCCCCTCGAGGCCCTCCGCATCCACCCACTTCACCTCCACCCGGGCCCCGTGCCGGATGCCCGCATGCTTCAAGGCCTCCAGAAGGGAAAGGTAGGCATCCGGCATCCTCACGTACTTGCCGGCGATGGCGATCCTCACGGTGCGCTCGGGGTGCTTCAGGACCCGCACCGCCTCCTGCCAGAAGGAAAGGTTGGGGAAGACGGCCTCGAGGCCCAAGGCCTTCTCCACCGCCCGGCCCAGGCCCTGCTCCTCGAGGAGAAGGGGGATCTCGTAGATGTGCTCCACGTTGGGGCTACTGAACACATGCCCTGGGCGCACGTTGGTGAAGAGGGCCACCTTCTTGCGCACCTCCTCCGGCACCGGCTTCACGGAGCGGAGGACGATGGCATCGGGCTGGATGCCCACGCTCCTTAAGGTGGCCACGGAGTGCTGGGTGGGCTTGGTCTTGAACTCCTCGCTGGTCTCCAGGTAGGGAACCAGGGTGAGGTGGATGTAGAAGGTGTTGTCCTCCCCCTCGTCAAAGCGAAACTGGCGGATGGCCTCCAGGAAGGGGAGGCTCTCGATATCCCCCACCGTGCCCCCCACCTCCACCACCACCACCTCGGCCCCCTGCTCCTCGGCCACCCTGCGGATGCGGTCCTTGATCTCATCGGTGATGTGGGGGATCACCTGCACCGTCTGGGAAAGGTACTCCCCCCGGCGCTCCTTCTGGATCACGGAAAGGTAGACCTGGCCCGTGGTGAGGTTGTTGCCCCGGGAGAGGTCCAGGTCCAGGAAGCGCTCGTAGTGGCCGATGTCCAGGTCGGTCTCCGCCCCGTCGGCGGTGACGAAGACCTCCCCGTGCTCGTAGGGGCGCATGGTCCCCGCATCCACGTTCACGTAGGGGTCGATCTTGATGGCGGTAACCCTATACCCCCGGGCGCGAAGGAGGGCGCCCAGGGAAGAGGTGAGGATGCCCTTGCCCAGGCTGGACACCACACCCCCGGTGACAAACACGTACTTCCTCGGTCTTGGCGCGTTCTCGGAAACCCCGTTCACGGGACTTCAGCCTACCACATCTGGCAAAAGACCCCGGGGTTATGGTAGAGTTTTCTTTGGCGTTCTTGCGGGGTCCCCCGATCCCCCGGCAAGAACATGGTGCTTGGCACACAGAGTTCAAGGAGGGCCCAAACGCATGCAGCCCAAGACGTACATACCCAAGGAGATCGAACCCCGGTGGGTTCTCATCGACGCCGAGGGCAAGACCTTAGGGCGGCTAGCCACCCAGATCGCCACCCTGCTAAGGGGCAAGCACCGCCCCGACTGGACCCCCAACCTTCCCATGGGGGACTTCGTGGTGGTGGTGAACGCCGACAAGATCCGCCTCACGGGCAAGAAGCTAAAGCAGAAGATCTACACCCGGTATAGCGGCTACCAGGGGGGCCTTAAGGAGATCCCCGCCGAGAAGATGCTGGCCACCCACCCCGAAAGGGTACTGGAGCATGCGGTGAAGGGCATGCTCCCCAAAGGGCCTCTGGGGCGGAGGCTCTTCAAGCGCCTCAAGGTCTACGCCGGCCCCACCCACCCCCACCAGGCCCAGAAACCCGTTAAGCTGGAGGTCAAGTGATGGAGCAGTACTACGGCACCGGTAGGCGCAAGGAGGCGGTAGCCAGGGTTTTCCTGAGGCCTGGAAGCGGTAAGGTCACCGTGAACGGCCAGGACTTCCAGGATTATTTCCAGGGTCTGGTGCGGGCGGTGGCGGCCCTCGAGCCCCTGCGGGTTGTGGACGCCCTGGGGCGCTTTGACGCCTACATCACCGTGAAGGGGGGCGGCAAGAGCGGCCAGGTGGACGCCATCAAGCTGGGGGTGGCCCGGGCCCTTCTCCGGTACAACCCCGACTACCGCGCCAAGCTGAAGCCCTTGGGCTTCCTCACCCGGGATGCGCGGGTGGTGGAGCGGAAGAAGTACGGCAAGCACAAGGCCCGCCGGGCGCCCCAGTACTCCAAGCGCTAAAGGAGGCCTGGCTCAAGCCCCTGGGAGAGGATCCCGGGGGCTTTTTCCAACTGCTTTAGGGCTTCCTGAAGCTCCTTTGGCGAGAAGACGTGAAGCCTTTCCTGCCTTAGATAGACCAAACGGGCCTCGGCCTCCACCCCCCAGGCCCGCCGCACCGCCTCCCGGTAAAGGGCAAGCTGCCGGAGGTAGTGCTCCGGGGCCACGGACCGGTCGGTCTTGTAGTCCTCCAGGTACCAACGTCCCCCCACGCGGTAGAGACGGTCCAGCACCCCGTACCACACGGTGCCCGCGAGGGGCAGGACCAAGGGGAGTTCGGCATGGTCCTCCTCCCGGATTTCCAAGGCGGGGAGGCTTTTTCCCAGCATGCGCCGGTGGTTCCCCAGGAGGAGCCGCACCTCCGCAAGCAGGCGCTCCCGCTCCTCCTCGGAGAAGGGGAAGGCCACCTCCTGCAGGAGGAGGGCCCGCATGGCTCCCTCGTCCTCCGGGTCCAGGTTGCGGGCGATGGCGTAGTGAACCAGGGTACCCACGGCCCGGGCGAACTCTGGCAACACCTCCCCCTCCAGGGCCTCGGCCAGGGGCAGGGGCTCCCCTTCCGCCTTGAGGTGGGCGCTGGGGGAATACACCGGCGGAAAGGGCTTGGGTTCCAGGGTCAAGGGAGCGTAAGGGGCGGGGGGAAGGGAAACCCCGGGCTCGAGGGAAGGAGGCGGCAAGGGATCCCCCTGGGCATGCACCCGCACCCGGGGATCCCGGGATTCGGGGCCCAGGCCCAAGTCCATGAGGGCCTTGGCCCAGGGTCCGGGCCGGGAAGAGGCGCTTCCCGTGAGCAAAAGGACATCCTGAGCCCGGGAAAGGGCCACGTAGAGAAGCCTCCACGCCTCCTCCTCCGCCGCCTTCCTCAAGGCATGCCTCACCTCCTGGTAGGCCGGCGTGCCCTTAAGGGCCACCTCTCCCCCAAGCCCCACCAGAAGGGGCTCCTCCGAGGTACGCTCCTGCCTGGCAAGGTCAAAGACCCCCACCACCGACCACTCCAGCCCCTTGGCGGCGTGGACGGTGAGGACGTTCACCCCCTCGCCCCCTTCGGGAAGCTCGGCGGCCTCGGGATCCTGCACCCGCACCCTTAGCCACTCCAAGAGGGCCTCGAGGTCGGGGAAACGCTCGGAAGCGGCCAGAAGGAGGAGGGTATCCAGATTGGTGCGGGCCCTGGGGGATAGCCGCGTGAAGAAGGCCTCATCCCGAACCAAAGCCTTGAGGGCCTCTAGGGGCCGTTTCCCCGCCAAACCCCTTAACCAGTCCAGGCGGGCTTTTACCTCCGTTGGCAGGTGGGCCAGGGGATCGGGTTGCCTAAACGCTTCCTCCACCTGCCCCAGGTCCAGGCCCACAAAAGGACCCCGCAGGAAGACCAAAAGGGAAAGGCGTTCCTCCGGGGAAGGTGGCCCTTCCAGGAGGGCCACCCTGAGGGCGTGGTAGATATCCCGCACCTCCGGGCGGTTGAAGAAGCTACGCCCCCGGCGGATGCCGTAGGGAACCCCCAGGGCGCGGAAGGCTCTTTCCAGATGGGGGAGGCTGCGGCGGCTTCGCACCAAGACGGCCATACGGCTGAAGGGATAGCCCTTCTCCCTGAGGTCCAGAAGCCTCCGGGCCAGAAGGCTGGCCTCCACCTCCCGCTTCTCCTCCAGCCCTCCCTCCCCCACCACCCAGTGCACCTCCACCAGGCCCTCCTCCTGCCTTAGGGGCACCACCGGCACCCGCTCCGGCTCGGGGAAGAAGCGCTCCACAAAACGGTTCAGGAAGTCTGCCACCCCCTTGGCATGGCGCCGGGTTTCGGCGAGGGGGTGGACCTCTTTCGCCTCCTTTAGGGCCTGGCGGAAGACCTCCACCCGGGCATTGCGGAAGAGGTAGATGGACTGCTTGGGGTCCCCCACGGCCACCACCTGCGCCCCCGCCTCCTCCAGGGCCTGGAAAAACCGCCCCTGCAAGGGATTTACATCCTGGTACTCGTCCAGGAAAATGTGGGAAAATCGCTCCACCACTCGCTTTACCGCCATGGGGTGTTCCAGGAGGCGGAGGGCTTGGGCCTCGAGGTCCCCTGGCCCCAGGAGGTCGGGGGTGCGCTCTTGGTATCTCCTCAGGGCTTCCTGGAAAAGGGCATAGACCTCTTCCGCCCCCTGCAAGGGCCTGAGGGTCGCGGCCAGGGAACGCTTTTCATACAGGAGCCGTAGGGACTCCAAAAGCTCCCCTTCCTGCACCAGGTCCAGACCCCTTAGGTAAAGGAGGCTTCGGGCCTCCTCCAGAAAAAGGGCTTCGGCAAGGATCTCATCCAGTACGACGAAGTCTGGGTCCAGGGAGAGGAAGGGAGCGGTGTGGCGCAGGGCCTCCGCCATGAAGCCGTGGATGGTGGTGAAAAGGGCGCCGTAGAGCTCCCGCTTGGCGTTTGCCGCTTCCCCTTCCCCAAAGGCTTCAACCTCCTTCAGGATGCGTTCCCTAAGCTCCTCGGCGGCCTTGCGGGTGAAGGTCAGGGCGGCCATGCGCCTTAGGGGCACCCCCTTTCGCAGAAGGCCGAGAAGCTCCTGCACCAGGGTGTGGGTCTTCCCCGTTCCCGCCGAGGCCACGTAGAGCTTCACGCCTCCTCCTTTCGGCAGAGATCCTCGAGGTCGCAGGCGTAGCAGTGGTTACCCGGTGCTGGGCGGAAAGACCCTTGTTGCCAAAGCCCGTAGGCTTGGCCCACCTGTCGCCGCACCTCCTCCACGGCCTTGGGAAGTGAGGCCGACCGCTGACGGAGGTGAAGGTTAGGCTTCCCCATCCAGGGCCAGGTCCATAGGTGGACCTCCCGGATATCCCTATGCTCCATTAAGACCCCCAAGGCGTACCACTCGGTCCAACGCTTCCGGGGTCCTAGGTCGGGCTCTCCTCCCTGGGGCAAAAGGCGGTAAAGGTGGATGACATTGCCTTCCCTCCGGACCCCATCCAGGCGCAGGTTCAGGGACTTTCGTTGCCACAGTTTCCAAAACTGCATGGTTTGCCAATGTTCTCTATATGCTTCCAGCCAGGGGCCCACCTGGGGGTCGCGCAAGAGCCGTTCCTGCTCCTCTGGCAGGAGGTGCCAACCCAACCCTCCATCCCTGGGCCTTAAAGACCAACGCTCCATATAGGCCCGGAAAGGGCATTCCAGGAAGCGGCGGAGGACCTCCACGTGGGGCGGGGGCTCCCGCCCCGTGGGCAGGGGTGGGGTAAAGGGAAGCTGGGGAAGGGCCTCGAGGCGGCTTGCCGGGGGCAGGGGCTCGGGCTTCTTCCCCTCCTCCATGGGCGGATAAAGCCCCGAAGGACCCGCCTCCGGGTACAGGAGAAAGACCTCGTCCCCTCGGGTGGACACCTCCTCCCAAAAAAGGGGATCAAAACCCCTAAGCCGCCGGGGTAGCCCCTTTAGAAGCCCCCTTTCCCTAAGCTCTTCCAGGAGGAAGTAGTCCTCCCGCTCCCCTAGGCTATAGCGCCCCCTCATCCAGTCCAGCACATAGGCTCTCCTGGCCCTTAGGCCCAGGGCCCGCAAGGGGGGAAGGAGGGCCACCCCCCGGTTGGGCTCAGGGGGCAGGCTCTCGTCCAGAAGCAGGCTTCGCCACCAGGCCAAAGGGTTTCCCGCATCCGCCCTTAAGGCCAGGCGGAGGCGGAAGAGAAAGGGCTCCTTAGCCCCGATCCCCAGGTGCTCCAACACCTCCTCCGCCCAGGCCAAAAGCTCGGGCCCCGGGGTGCGGAGCTTTTGGAAGGCCCGCCATTCCTCAAGGAGCCCTTCCCGCTCCGCCAAGGCCCCCAAGGCCTCCACTCCCGCCAGGCCCAGCCTTAAGGCCTTCCTTCCCAGGGTGGAAAACCCCAAGGCCAGAAGGTCCCGCCCCGTGGGAAAGGGGTTTAAAAGGGCCAAGACCCGCTCCCCCTCCTCGGTGTCGGCCAGGGCCCTTTCCCGGCCATCGTAAAGGGGCAGGCCGTACTCGTCCTTGAGGAGGAGAAGCCCCCCAATGCGCTCCTCAGGGGCCACCACCAGGACCTCCCAGGGATCCAGGCCTTCCCCATCCATCTCCTTAGGGGCCAGGGCCCGCTTCAAGGCCCTGAGAAGGTGGCGCACCTCCTCCACGGGGTTGGCCAGGGCCCAGACCTCCTTCCTCACCGGCCTGGGGGAAAGGGTCTGCCAGGGTTCCAACCCCTCGGGAAGAACCTCCAGGGTGAGGAGAACGGGCACCTCCTTGGCCAAGCGCCTAAGGAAGCGTAGGTCCAAGGGGCCCACCTCCCGGAACCCGTCCACCACCACCAGATCGGGCCTGGGGAAAAGGCGAAGGGGCACGCGTCCCGCCCGGTGGCGGAAGTCGTCATAGTCCAAGGCCTTTCCCTTCAGGCGCTCGTAGGCGAAGTAGACCTGTCTGAGCCTTCCCGCCTCCCCCTCCTTGGGCAGGGCAAAGGGGGAGAGGCCAAAGCGCTTGAGCTCGGCAATGGCCCGGGCAAAAAGCCGCGCCTCCCCTGGGGCGATCCCTTCCCCATAGAGGCTCCTAAGGGCCTCCGCCACCAGGGCCACCCTTCCCGCCCCGGGAAGCAAGGGCCCAAGCCGGCCCACCTCCGCCAGCGCCCGGTAGTAAAGGGCCTGGAAGGACATGAACTCCAGGCCCAGCACCGCTCCCTCCGCCCCGAAAAGGCGGTACACGTAGGCCCTTTGGTGGGGCAGGCCCACCCAGTAGACCCTCCCCCGCCGCTTCAGGACCTCCAGGGCCCGTTCCCGGGCCAGGGTGGTCTTCCCCGAGGCAGGGGGGCCCAGGAGGGGATAGAGGCCCGGCTTCATATGGGGCCATTTTAAAACCCCAAGGCCCAGGAATCCCCCCTTGGCTCCAAACCGCACCCCTTGCGGAAGGGGTTCGCCGAAAACCCCCGACCCGCAGAAGGCTCAATCGGGGCGGCATCAGGGGGTGGCCTCCGGGGAAAGGGGTAGGGGAGCGAGGTCCAAGCCCAGGCGCAACACCCCCACCACCCGCCCCCGGTGGAGGACAAAGCAGCGGTACCCCTCGGGCAAGACCAGCACCCGCCGGGCCAGGGAAAGCTCCCGCAGGAAGAAAAAGGGGCGCTTTCGCATGGGCTTTCCGCGGATGGGGCCCATGTAGGGCATGGGCCTTCCCCCCTCGAGGGCCAAAAGCAACAGGGGCCTCCCTTCCGCCTGGCCCAGGGCCAGGACCAGGGTATCCCCTTCCCGGTAGAGGGCCTGGACCTCGAGGGTCCGCACCACCTTAAGGCAGCGCGCCAGCGCCTCTTCCGCCGAGGGGCCAAAGCCCTTGGGGCCCTCCTCCCCCATGGCCCAGCCCCCAAGGGCCAGGAGGAGGAAGACCCCAAGCCATCGCATCCTTAGAAGCCCCGTTCCGCCGAGATCAGGGCCAAGGCCGCCCGGGCCAGCAGGAAGGCCCGGCCAGGCTCCTTGGAAAGCCTATCCTTGGCCTCGGCCACCAGGTCCTTCACCAGGCTGTCCTGGGCCCGGTAGTAGGCCAGCTCCTTCTCCGCCCGGTCCACCACCCCCGGGACCCGCTGGGCCCGGCGGGCATCCAGGCCCGGCCACCCCTTACCCCAGGGGGCAGAGGCATGGCCCCTGGGTCCAAAGGAAGGGTGCCTCCCCATGCCCATCCGGGGGGCAGGCTTCGGCCCCCGGGCCTGCACCTGGGACTCCCCCGAGGCCGCCCGGAAAAGGAGAAGGGCGGCCTGGGCCTCCCGCGCCGCCTTGAAGTACGCCTTGGCCTCGTAGCTCCCCTCCGCCCGGGCCTTCACCTCCTTGGCCCAGGCGAGAAGCTTCTCCTCCCCCGTGGCCCCCTGGGCCACCGTCTGGAGCCTGGCCAAGGTCGCCGAGGCCACCGCCGCCTGCCCGTAATCCGTACCCTGGGCCAAGGAAAGGCCCGCCATCAGGAGAACCAAACCCGTGAACGCCCGCTTCATCCCCTATCACCTCCGCCATAAAGGCTATCCCCTCTGGCTAAAGGGCGCATCGGGCGAAACCTTAAGGGAAGCCAAAGGCAACCATAGCCCCACCGCCGCCCCCTTTTGGTTCTCCGCCCAGGCTCTTCCCCCATGGGCCCGGGCCACCGCTGCCACCAAGGCCAGGCCCAGGCCCGTGCCCTTTCCCCCATGGACAAAAGGCTCCAGGACCCGGGGCAAAAGCTCCTTGGGAAAGCCAGGCCCGGAGTCCACAAGCCATAGCCAAACCCCCTCCTCCTCCCGCTGGATCCTGGCCCTGAGGGGAAGCCTCCCGTGCCGGCGGGCATTGTCCCACACGTTTTCCACCGCCAGGGCGAGAAGCTCGGGGTCCGCCAAGACCTGGCCTTCCCCTTCCACCTCCAGGCCCCACCTTCCCAAGAAAGCCCGCAGGTCCAAGGGGGTAAGCCTAGGGGAGGCGGCCTCGAGGCGGGACAGCCTGAGGAGTCCGGAGAGCAGGGCCTCCATTCTTTCCGCTTCCCGCAAGGCCCCGGCGAGGGCCCTGGGCTCGGGCTTGCGCAGGAGCACCTCCAAGTACCCCTTCAAGGCCGCCAGGGGATTGCGGAGCTCGTGGGAGGCATGGCGGGCAAAGCGGCGGGCCGCCTCCTCCTTTTCGGAAAGCTCCCTAAGAAGCCCCTCCACTTGGGCCAAACGGCTGTTTAAGGCCCCCACCAAGGGCCGAAGCTCCGCCAGACCCGGGTCGGGAAGGGGGCTTAGGTCCTCGGGCCGCCGTGCCTGGAGGAGCTTTGCCAGCCGCCCCAGGGGACGGAGGGCCCAGGCAAGCCCCAGGGCGGAGAGGAGAAAGATGGCCAGGAGCACCCCGCCACCCCAGGTGGCGTAGAGGAGGAGAAGCCTGCGTCCCAGGCCGGCAACCCCCTCCAAGGGTACCGCCAGGCCGAACCCTCCCCCCTCCCGGGGCAGGGCCACGTAGAGCACCCCCCGCCACACCCCCTGGTAGGCCCGCCCTTGGGCGAGGGCCTCGAGGAGACCAGGGGGAAGGTCCGGGGAGGGCACCTCGGTGAAGGCCACACCCTCCTTCCCCATCACGAAACCCGTGCCGCCCCCGTAAGCCTGGGCTAGGCGGAAAAGCTCAAGAAGCAGGGCCCCTTCTTCCCTGGGTCCCTCCTCACCCAGGAGGTAAAGCCGGGTGTAAAGGGCCCGGCGCAGGTCCTCGCTGGCCGCCCTTTCCGCCTCCTTGGCGGAAAGGAAGGCCAGGGGCAGGGCCAGAAGCAAAAGGGCCAGGAAGAGAAGGGCGAAAAGCCTCCCCCTAAGGGAGGAAAAGGCGATAGCCATAGCCGCGCACCGTCTGGATGGGACTGGGCTCCCCCAGGGCCTTCCTTAAGAGGGAAAGGTGCACCTCCAAGGTGGCGGGGTCCACCTCCTCCCCCCAAACCCTCCGCATCAAAGCCTCCTTGGAAAGCACCTCCTCCGGGGATTCCAAGAAAGCCTTCAGGAGAAGGAAGGCCTTGGGGGGAAGGGAAAGCCTCCTCTCCCCCCGGAAGGCTTCCATGCGCCTGGGATAAAGCCTCAGGTCCTTGTAGGCCAAAGCCTCCCGGGCCTCCTTTCCCCTATGGGCGCGGCGCCAGAGGGCCTCGAGGCGGGCCAGGAGCTCGGAGAGGCTATAGGGCTTGACCAGGTAGTCGTCCGCCCCTTCCCTGAGGCCCTTCACCCGCCACTCCACCGCGTCCAAGGCGGTGAGCATCAGCACGGGCACCTCCGAACGGGCGCGGATATCCTTAAGCAGGGAAAAGCCGTCCCTTTCGGGCAGAAGCACATCCAAAACCACCACCTCCGCCCAGGGAAGAAGGCTTAGGGCTTCCTGCGGGCTCTCCGTGGCCTTGACCTCATGCCCCTCGAGGGAAAGCCCCAGCTCCAAGGCCTCCCGAACCCCTGGGTCGTCCTCCACCAGAAGCACCCTCATGCCGGGTTTCGCCAAAGGGAAAGGGCCCGCACGGGAGCATAAACCTCCAAGGGCGGCAGGGCCTCCCCGGTCCTCAGGTCTATGCGGTGGATGCGGCTCGCCCCACGCCTCGCCGCATAGAGGATCCCCCCAAAGGGCAAAAGCTCCACCAGGCTCATACGGTCCTCCCCCTCCAAAAGGGGTAGGGCGTGGGAGGCGAGAAGGGACCCGGAAAAATCCAGCACCCGTACCTTGGCCGCCTCCACATCGTAGAGGTAAAGCCTTTCCCCCTCCACCCCCACCCCACCCAAAAGCCTTAGCTCCTCGCTTTCCTTAGAACGGCGGAAGGCATAGCGGGAAAGGTAGCGTCCATCCGGGGCCAAGCGCTGCACCTGGCGGTTACCGTAGTCCAGGACGAAGAGGAACTCCGGCGTGGCCACCAGGGCCTTGGGATCCTGAAAGGTGCCCCGCCCAGGCCCCTGGCCGCCAAAGCGCTCCTGGTACTGCCCCTTTAAGTCCAGCCGGCTCACCGTGGCGGTCTCCGAGTCCAGGACGAAGAGGCTACCGTTGGCCACCGCCAGGGCCGCGGGAAAGAGGAACTCCCCAGGCTTCATGCCGTAAGGCCCGGTGGAAAGAAGGAGCTCTCCTTCCGGGGAGAAGCGGTGAAGGAGCCTAGCCCCATGTTCAAAAACCGAGATCCAGATGCCCCCCTCCTCATCGGCGGCCACGGAGAGAGGAGGGGCCGGGAAGTAGCCCGGGCCGGAACCGATGCCGGAAAGGAGCCGGGCAGCGGTGCCCGAAAGGTCCAGAAGCCGCACCGTACCCTTCTTGGCCTCCACCCCCAAGAGCAGGTAAAAGGGATGGGGCAGGCCCCGTTCCTCCTCCCAGGGCCCCAAAAGCCCCTGGATCACCTCCTCCAAACTGGGACGCTTGGCTGGGTCCTTCTCCAGCATCCGCAGGACCAGGTCGGAAAGAACCTGGGGAACCTGGGGATTGAGCTGCTTGGGAGGGGTGGGCACCTGGAAGATCTGCTGGTGGATCACCGTCTCGTACCCCCCGGTGAAGGGAGGCTGGCCGGTCAGGGCCTCGTAGAGAACGATGCCCAAGGAATAGATGTCCGAGCGATGGTCCAGCTTCTGTCCCTTGGCCTGTTCCGGGCTCATGTAGACCGGGGTGCCGATGCGGGCCCCGGTGATGGTGAGGCGGGTAAGCACCTTGCCGGCGGCGATGCCAAAGTCCATGAGCCGCACCCCCCTGGGGTCCACCCCATCCTCCTTCAGGGCCCCCTTGAGCACCATGATGTTTCCCGGCTTGATGTCCCGGTGGACAATGCCTTGGGCGTGGATGTGCTTAAGGGCATCGGCCACCCGGGCCAGGATGGCTGCCGCCTGCTTCAGGGAAAGGCGCCTTTCCTCGATAAGCTTGTCCAGACCCTCCCCCTCCAGGTACTCCATGGCGATATAGTGCACCCCGTCCACCTGGCCGTGGTCGTAGACCTTAACGATGTTGGGATGGTCCATCTTGGCCAGGACCTCCGCCTCCCGGTGGAAGCGGCGCACGAACCGGGGGTCGCCCACAAAGCGCTCCTGGGGAACCTTGAGGGCCACCAGCCGCCCGGTTTTCCTGTCCTTGGCCTTGTACACGGTGGCCATGCCCCCCACGCCCACCTTCTCCAGGATCTCGTACTGTTTTCCCAGGGCCTGGGCCTCCTCCGTGGTCTTGTAGGCGGAAGAAGCCTGTCCTTGGGTACGGGGGCGCCTTGGGGCCCGCCGCCGGGGACCCAGGTAGACCCGGGGTGCGGCCAGGAACCCCAGGCCCAAAAGCAGCCAGGGGAAGACCGCCTCCGCCCGGACCCCCGTGGCCCAGGCGGCTCCCGCGAGGAAAAGCAGGAGGAACCAAAGGGGCCAGGGGGAAAGGCGGGAGGCCAGGGCTGCGGTGAGGAGAACCAGGAGGAAGGCCAGAAGTCCCTGCATCACTCCACCCGTAAGGCCACGGCGGTGACGTTATCGTCCCCGCCCCGGCGCAAAGCCTCGGAGAGGAGCCCCTCGAGGCTCGCCTGCAGGTCCTTGCCCAAGATCCACTCCTCCTCGGGCACCAGGCCGTAAAGCCCATCCGTGACCAAAAGCACCCCTTCCCCTGGGGCCAGGTGCACCCCCTGGAGGTCAAAGCGGGCTTGCGGCAGGCCCAAGGCCCGGGTGAGGACGTTGCGGTAGGGGTGGCGCTCGGCCTCGGTGCGGGTCAGAACCCCTTCCCTCAGGCGCTCCGCCACCCAGGAGTGATCCTCGGTGAGCCGCTTTAGCCCCCTGGGGCTGAAATGGTAGGCCCGGGAGTCCCCGATGTGCCCCACCACCCCCTCCTTGAGCCAGTCCGCATAGAGGAAGGCGGTGAGGGTGGTGCCCATGCCCCTTTTCCCAAGCCGCTCCGCCTCCTTCTCCACCCGCCTGGCCGCCAGGGTGAAGGCCTTTTCCATCACCCGGGCCAGGCCCACCGCGGGCCGGCCCCCCCTCAGGTGCTCCGCATAGGCCCGCACCACCTCGGAAAGGGCCTCTATGGCCACCTTGCTGGCCCACTCCCCCGCCTCCATTCCCCCCATGCCGTCGGCCACCGCCAGGAGGAGGAGGTTGCCCTGGGGGACCTCGAGGCGCATCACCCGGTGGAAGTCCTCGTTGTTCTGGCGACGGCCCACATGGGAGACCGCGGCCACGCTATAACGGGGAGCCAGGCGCATCGGACCCATTATAGGATGAATGGGTGGAACACCTGGCCGACCTGGTGGACCTCTACGAGTACCGGGTGGAGGACCTGGCCCTAGGCCGCACCCCCAAAGGGGGCAAGAGGGCTCTCCTGCAACTGAGGGCCTTCCTCATCCAAGCTCGCTTGCCAGGGCCCTTGGCCAAGCGCTTCCGCCAGGCCGATGCCCGCTTCCGGGCCCTGCGGCAAAGCCTTAACCCTTCCCCACCCGCGGAGACCCCTCCCCTGGACCTCCTCCCACCGGCCCCGGAGAACCTGGAGGAGCCCACCCCCACCGAAAAGCCTTCCCCCTTACGGGCCATGGCCTTAAAGGTGTGGCGCCTCCTGGCAGAGCGGGAGGTCAAGGCCCGGGCCAAGGACCTCCTCACGGGAAGGCGGGAGGAACTCAGGCTCATCCACGCCTTCTTGGGGAATTACCTGGAGTACCGGGAAAAGGAAACCTTCAAGCGGGACTTCAACCTCTCCCGCTTCCATCCTACCCAGCCCATCCCCTCGCTTTCCGATAGCCTCATGGACCTCGAGGACCCCAAGGTAGCCGAGGCCCTGGTAACGGAGTTTTTGGAAACCACCCTGCACCTGCCCCAGGACCTTCCCTTGCCCCCCGAGGAAACCCGCACCTACATCCGCCGCTTCCTGAACCGCATCCTGGAGTGGGAGGAAGCCTACGGCCTCCCTCCCAAGCGGGACCTTTTGCCCCTGAAAAAGGCCCTGGAGGAGGCCAAGAACCTGGGAGCCAGCGCGTTGGAGATCGCCCGGCTGGAAGAGCGCCTTAGGAAAGAGGCCCAAGAGGAAAGGCGGCGGGAGCTCCTCCTGGAAGAGGAACGGCGCCGCTTCCGTGTGGCGGCGGAAAAGGTTCTGGCCCTCTTGAACCTCCTTCCCACCCCCCAAGGGGAAACCCCGTGGCCCAGGGTTCCCGAACCCGGCCAGGGGGAGGAAAACCTCCTCACCCTGCCCTTAAGGCCAGGTCGGATCCCCCTAGGCCCCCTTGTCCTCACCCTGAGCCAAGTGGAGGGGACGTGGCACCTGGGGCTGGGCGGGGAGGACCATGTGCTGGAGGACACCCTGGTGATCCCATGGGAGGACCTCGAGGTCCTGGCGGTGCGGGAGGGAGAGCTCCTCCACCTGAGGCTCGAGGCGCGAAGCGGGCTCAAGCTTTACGAGCTCCTGGCCGAGGGACGGATGCTGGCCCTCCTCTTAAACCCTAGCCAGGACCATGTCTACCTACGCCTCCTCAGGGCCCTTTCCGCCCGCTTAAAAGGGGAGTTCAGCCCCCAGGCCTTTGGCCCCGAGCTGGCAGGGAAGTACCGCCAGGCCCCTTGGGAAGCCCTGCAGGACTTTGCCCGCAAGGTCTTGGAGCTCTCCCTGAAGCGCCTGGGTGGGGCGGACCCTACCCCCCTCCTCCAGGAGGTGGGCCAGGCCCTGGGGCAGGAGCAGGAAGCCCTGGTCCTGGCGGCGGCCCTAAGGGAGTACCTGGGCCGCCGCCCCCCCACCCGGGAAACCCTAGGAGGAGAAGTGCACCTTCTTTCCATCGGGGCCGAACCCTTGGCCCTCAAGGTGGGGCAAACCGTCCTTTCCCTGCGCCCAAGGAACGCCCCTTCCCAAGATCCCCAGGAGGACGTCCTTTACGTGGGCCAGGCGGGGGAGGTGCCCCAAAGGCTCAAGGACCTCCTGGTCTACCGTCTCCCCGAGGAGATGGTGATCCTGGCCCGGGAGGGAAGGCGGCTTGCGTACCTGGTGATGGAAAACCCTTGACCCAAAGCCATTCCTGGTATACTCCCGAGCAAGGGGGTAGTATGAAACCTTTACGGCACAAAGCCTTCGCCCGGTTGATCCTCTCCTATCTGGTCTCCCAGGCGGGGAGCAAGGTGCACCGGGTGGCCCTTTTGGTCCTGGTCTACCTGCTCACGGAAAACGCCCTCTGGGTCTCCCTCACCCTGGGGGTCCAGCTCCTGGGTACCGTGGTCTTCTCCCCCTTGCTTTCCGCCTGGGCCGACACCCAAGACCGCAAGCGGCTTCTGGTATGGTCCGACCTCCTCAGGGCCCCTCTGGTGGCCCTCATCCCCCTCCTGGGGGCCAAAAGCCTCCCCATCCTGCTCCTTCTGGTCTTCCTGATCGAGCTTTTGCGGGACCTCCACGACCCCATCCAAAATGCCGTGGTTCCCGACCTGGTCCCCAAGGAGGAAGTGGACGAGGCCAACAGCCTGGTCCTGCTGGCGGACCGCCTTTCCGAGGTGCTCTTCGTGGGGGCCGCGGGGGTACTGGTGGCGGCGGTGGGGCCGGCCTTCGCCTTCTACCTGGACGCCGCCACCTACCTGGCCTCCGGGCTCATCCTCCTGGGCCTCCCCTCCCTAAGGCCACAAAGGCTTCCCAAGGCGGGCTTCTTCACCCGGGTCAAGGAGGGAATCGGCCACCTAGCAGGCCACCCTGCCCTCCGCCGGGCGGTGGGCACCCTGTTCGTGGCCGCTGCCTTCGGCTCCGTGGAAACCGCTTTGGGGGTGGTCCTCGCCATCAAGTGGCTCGGGGTGGGCTCGGCGGGGTTTGGCTTCATGGAAGCCGCCATGGCCCTAGGGGCCATCCTGGGAGGCCTCGCCATCCCCTATCTCCTAAGGCGCATCCCCAGGGAGAGGCTTTTCCTCTTGGGGCTTTTCCTCTACGGCCTCTTTGAAGCCTCCATCGGGGCCTTCCCCCTCTTCGCCTGGGTGCTCCTGGCCTTCTTCGTGAGCGGCTTCCTCAACATGGCCTTCATCGTGCCCGCCCGGTCCATCCTGCAGCTCAACACCCCCCAGGAGATGCGGGGGCGGATCTTCGCCGCCTTCGGCGCGGTGATGAACGCCGCCGTCCTCCTGGGCACCATGTGGGGCGGGGCCTTGGAGGGATGGATGGGAGCCCCCATGATCTTCCTATTGGCCGGCAGCCTGGTGAGCCTGGCGGCGGGTTACACCCTTCTCACCGGGGGCATTCCCGCACCCCGGGAGGCCCGGCAAACCCAAGAGATCTGACCTAGGCCTCCCTCAGCCAGCGGGCCACCTCCAGGGCGTAATAGGTGAGGATCCCCTGGGCCCCGGCCCGCCTTAGGGCGTACAGGCTTTCCAGAACCGCCCTCCTTTCGTCCAGCCAACCCCTTTGGCCTGCCGCCTTCAGCATGGCGTACTCCCCGGACACCTGGTAGGCGAAAAGGGGCTTGGAAAACCGCCCCTTAAGGGCGAAGAGCACGTCCAGGTAAGGGAGGGCAGGCTTGACCATGAGGATATCGGCCCCCTCGAGGTCATCCAGCCTGGCCTCCCTCAGCGCATCCCAAAGGCCCGCCCTGGGGTCCATCTGGTAACCCGTGCGATCCCCGAACTGGGGGGCGCTCCCTGCCGCTTCCCGGAAGGGGCCGTAGAAGGCGGAGGCGTACTTCACCGCATAGGAAAGTATGGGCACATGGGGGAACCCTCCCCCATCCAAGGCCTCCCGGATGGCCTTCACCTGCCCGTCCATCATGGCGCTGGGGGCCACCACATCCGCCCCCGCCTGGGCCTGGGAAAGGGCGGTCTTGGCCAAAAGCTCCAGGGTGGCGTCGTTGTCCACGTAAAACCCCAAGGGGCCTTCCCGCACCACCCCGCAGTGTCCGTGATGGGTGTACTCGCAAAGGCAGGTGTCGGCCATGACCAGAAGCTCAGGGAACTCCCCCTTCAGAAGGCGGATGGCCCGCTGTACGATCCCGTCTTCCGCATAGGCCCCATGCCCCAGGGCATCCTTCCTTTCCTCGGGCAACACGCCGAAGAGGATCACCCCGCCCAGGCCCGCCTTAAGCACCTCCTCCCCCAGGCGGGAAAGCTGGGCCAGGGGATACCGAAAGACCCCGGGCATGGAGGAAACCTCCTCCGGCTCCCCCTCTTCCTTCACGAAGACCGGCAGGACCAGATGCCTTGGGCTAAGCTCCACCTCCGCCACCAAGGGCCGGAGGAGGGGCGAACGCAGCCTCCTTGGGCGCTCCATGCCTTCCACTATACTCAGGGAGGAGGGAGCATGAACCTTCAGAAGCTCTTGAAGGAAGCGCAGAAAGCCCAGAAGAAGGCCGCCGAGATCCAGGAGCGGCTGGAAACCATGACCGTGGTGGGCACGGCCCAGGGCCTGGTGGAGGTGGAGGCCAACGGGCACGGCAAGATCCTGGCGGTCCGCCTGAAGCCTGAGGTGCTGGAGAGCTTCCAAGGAGACCTGGAGGGCCTGGAAGACCTCCTTCTGGTGGCCATCCAGGACGCCCAGAAGAAGGCCCACGAGCTTTCGGAAAAGGAGATGGCCCGGGAGCTTGGCGGCGTGGGGCAGATGCTGGGCAAACTGTTCTAGGATGAGGTACCCCGAAAGCCTCCTCAAGCTGGCCCGTGCCCTCTCCCGCCTGCCTGGGATCGGCCCCAAAACCGCCCAGAAGCTCTCCCTCCACCTGGCCTTCCATCGGGAGGAGGCCGAGGAGCTGGAAAGGGCCTTGGCTGGCCTCGAGGCCCTGGGCGTCTGCCGGGTCTGCGGCAACCTGGCGGAGGGGGAGGTTTGCCCCATCTGCCAGGACGAGACCCGGGACCGGTCGGTGATCGCCGTGGTGGAAACGGTCTCCGACCTGTACGCCCTGGAGCGGAGCGGGGAGTTCCACGGGCTCTACCACGTGCTGGGTGGGGTCTTGAACCCCTTGGAGGGAGTAGGTCCAAAGGAGCTCAACCTGGAAAGCCTCTGGGCCAGGCTTTCCGGGGTGGAGGAGGTGGTCCTGGCCACTTCCATGACCGTGGAGGGGGAGGCCACCGCCCTCTTCCTGGCGGAGGAGCTCAAGCGCCGGGGGATCAGGGCCAGCCGCCTGGCCTATGGCCTCCCCGTGGGGGGAAGCCTGGAGTACGTGGACGAGGTAACCTTGGGCCGGGCGCTGGAGGGGAGAAAATCCCTTTAGGCGCCGGGGAAGGGGTATGGAGGAGCTTTTGCAACACCTCCTGGACCAGGTGGAAGGAGCCCTTGCCGCCGCCATTGGCACCCTGGACGGGCTCCTGGTGGAAGGGGCCAGGCGCAGGCGGCTTGACCTCGAGGCGGCGGTGGCGGAACACGCCGCCCTTTTGCGCCAGGCCAAGGCCGCCTATGCCGCAAGCCTGGGCACCTCCCGGGTGCACGAGCTTTTGGTGGGGGGTAATCCCGTGGTAGGCTATGCCCGCGTGGTGCGCAGGATAGGCCCAGGACCCCAGGGACCCTCGCCTCGAGGCCAGGGACACGAGGAGCTTTTCCTCCTTCTCCTCCTGGGGCCGGAAGCCAACCTGGGCCAGGCCCGCGTGCAGACAGCCAAGGCGGCGGATAGGCTGGCGGAGGTGGCGGGATGGCTTACCTAGAGAGCCTGACCCCCTTTGGCGTTAAGCGGGCGGTGCTCACGGGCCTGGACGGCCTGGTCATCGAGGCCCTGGGCCGGGGAAGCCCCCCGGCGGAGGTGCTGGCGGCGGAGCTGGCCTCCCTGGTGCGGCACATGACCCCCTTGGCGGAAGCCCTCTCCGGGGAGGTGCGCCGGTTTACCCTTGCCACGGACACCCACGAAATCCTGGCCCTACGGGTAGGGGAGTACATCCTGGGGGCGGTGGTGGAGCGGGGCATGGACCGCAAGGCCATCGGACAGGAGCTTTCCCGCATCGCCCTCAGGGTGCAGAACCTCTGACGGCTAAGGAGGCATGGTGGAACAAGCCCTACAGGAACTCAAGGCCACCAGGGGAGTACGGGTGGCCGCCCTCCTCAGCGAGGACGGGTTTGTGGTGGAGGAGGCCCGGGAGGCGGAGGCCCCTGAGGCCAGCCTTCTTTCCGCCCGGGCGGCCACGGTCTTGGGCACCGCCAAGGCCCTGGCCCAGATCCTGGGCCAGGAAGGGGTGGAGGAGGTCATGGTAGAGTACCCCGAGGGGGCCCTGCTACTGGTGCCCCTTCCCGGCTATCACCTGCTCCTTCTCCTGGACAGCGTGAGAAGCCTGGGGCGGGTACGCCTGGCCTTGAAGAGGACCGTACCCAAGTTGGAGGAGGCCCTTAGATGAGCGAGCTGAAACTGGATATCCAAATCGACAAGGAGGTGGCCCTGGGCCGGTACACCAACCTGGCCCTCATCGCCCACACCAAGAACGAGTTCATCCTGGACTTCGCCCTGTTGCAACCCCAGGGCGGGGCCCTGGTGGTCAGCCGGGTGATCACCAGCCCCCAGCACGCCAAGGCCCTTCTCCGGAGCCTGGCGGAAAACGTAGCCCGGTACGAGGAAGTCTTCGGCCCCATTCCCGAGCCCGTGGCCGAGAGCCAGGCCTAATGGGGATGGCGGGACTCCCCGCCCTGGCTTTGCCAGGGCGGGGTAGGTACTAGAGGTTTTCCCGCCACCAGTCCAAGTAGGCCTGGAGCCGGGCGATCCTCCGGTCTGGCCTGCCGGAGCGGGAAAGCTCGTGCCCTTCCTCGGGAACGCGGAAAAAGCGCACCTTAACCCCCAGGTGGAGGAGGGCCGTGTACCAGGTTTCCCCCTGGTCTATGGGGCAGCGGTGGTCCTGTTCGGAATGGACCACCAGGGTGGGCGTCCGCACCCGGTGGACATGGCGCAGGGGGCTTTTCTCCCAAAGCACCTCCGGCCTCTCCCAGGGCCTAGCCCTAAGCTCCATAAAGGCGAAGCGGGGACCGATGTCGCTGGCCCCGAAGAAACTGAACCAGTTGGCGATGCTCCGGTCGGTGACCGCCGCCTTGAAGCGTTCCGGGTGGCGGGCGGTAAGCCAGTTCACCATGTAGCCCCCGTAACTACCCCCCGCCACCCCCACGCGGCCAGGATCCAAGGGGAAATGGGCCAGGACATGGTCCAAAAAACCCAGGAGGTCCCGCTCGTCCCGCTCCCCCCATTCCCCTTGGAGGAGGGCAAAGTCCTGGCCGTAGCCGGTGGAACCCCGCGGATTGGCGAAGGCCACCGCATATCCCGCCTGCCGGAAAAGCTGGAGCTCCAGCATGGGCGCCCGCCCGAAGGCGGTGTGGGGCCCCCCGTGGATGTAAAGGATGACCGGGTGGGGGCCTGGCCCTTCTGGAAGCAGGACCCACCCCGGCACCCGGTGCCCCTCCGGGCTCGGCCACTCGGTGTAGATGGGTTCGGCCAGGGGCAGGGAAACCCCCTCGTTGGGGTCGTAGACCCCTAAGGGACCCCAAAGCCGGGCCGGGTGGGTAAAGTCCTCGGTGAGGAGGAAGAGGCCCCGCTCCGTGAGGGCAAAGGAAAGGACACTCCCCTCTATGGGCAGGGCCTCGGCCTCCCCCTCGAGGCCCACCCGGTAAAGCCTTCCCGTCCCCTCCTCCGTGCGCACGATGTAGACCCCATCCCCGGCCCACCTGGGCCCTTGGATATGGGCCCCGTGGCGGAGATCAGAGTTGATGGAGTTGTGCAGGCTCCCTTCAAGGAGAACCCGGGCCTCCCCGCCGCGCAGGTGGTAAAGCCGGGCCTCCGTGCCCCCTCCGTGCTCAAAGGCGTGGCCCAGGAAGAAGGGCCCTTCCGGGCTCCACTCCAGGGCGAAGATGGGGCCAAAGCCACCGTAGACCCTTCGTAGCCCCCCTTCCCCAAGCAAGTAGAGGGTGTCCCGCCACTCCGCCTGGGCCTGCACATCCTCGGCCATCACCAGGTAAAGCCCCTCGGGGGAGGGTACCATTTCCTTGGGAGCAGGATAGCGGTCCAGAAGAAGCCTCTTTCGGCTCCCCTCGAGGGCATAAAGGGCCACATTCCCCTCGGGGAGGAGGCCCCGGCCGTCGAACTTGAAGGGCCATCCCTCGTAGGTGCGGGGGCTACCCGGCCTGGGAGCCTCCTTCAGGGCCAGGAAAACCACCTCCCCTTCAGGACCCACGGCGTAGTCCAAGACCCCCGGGGTTTCCGTAAGCCTCTCCGCCTCCCCACCCCTCAGGTCCAGGCGAAAAAGCTCCTGGGCCTCCCCCACCTTGCGCAGGAAGTAGACGTAAGGATGGGCATAGCGGGGCTTTTTGGCCTCCTCCTGGGTGAGCAAGCGCAAGGCGCCGTCAAAAAGGACCAGGCGCGAGCGGTACCGGGGGGGATCCCCCTCCTGGATATCGGTGAGCAGGAAGAGGGGGAAGCCGTCGGGGCCAGGGGTCAGGTCCGAAAGGAAGCGGAGCTTAAAGAGGATTTGCGGCTCCATGCCCCCATAATACTGACCGGTCATTCGCCTGTCCCCAAGCCCGGCTTTCCGGTAAGCTGGGCGCCATGGACCGGGATGAGCTGGTGCGCTACCTGGACACGTACCTACGCCTGAAGGACTTCCCCCAGGACGTCTCCTTAAACGGCCTGCAGGTGGAGGGGAAAAAGGAGGTGCGCAAGGTGGGGGCGGCGGTGGACGCCGCTGAGGCCATCTTCCAGAAGGCCCTCGAGGAGGGGGTGGACTTCCTCCTGGTCCACCACGGCCTTTTCTGGGGCAAACCCTTTCCCATCGTGGGCCACCACAAGCGCCGCTTGGAACTCCTCTTTCGGGGAGGAATCAACCTCTATGCCGCCCACCTCCCCCTGGACGCCCACCCCGAGGTGGGCAACAACCACCAGCTGGCCAGGGCCCTGGGCCTGGTGGGGGTGGAACCCTTTGACGTGGGGGTAAGAGGGCGATTCCCCCTTCCCACCCCCTTGGTGCAGGTGGCGGACATGCTGGGCCAGCTCACCGGGATGCAGCCTTTGGTCCACCAAGGGGGCAAGGGCCTGGTGGAAACGGTGACCATCGTGTCCGGCGGGGCGGCCGGCCTGATAGGCCAGGTGGACACGGACCTCTTCATCACCGGGGAACCCAAGCATAGCGTCTTCCACGAGACCTTTGAGCGGAGCCTAAACGTCATCTACGCCGGTCACTACGACACCGAGGTCTTCGGGGTCAAAGCCCTGGCCCAGCACCTGGAGGCCCGCTTCGGCCTGCCCTGGGTCTTCCTGGACCACCCCACGGGCTTATGAAGGGCATCTTTCTCACCCTCGAGGGCCTGGATGGCTCAGGCAAAACCACCCAAGCCAGGCTCCTTTCCGATTTCCTGGAGGGCAAAGGGATCCCGGTGCGCCTGACCCGGGAGCCCGGCGGGGGGCTTCCCGGGGTGCGGGACCTTCTCCTAACGGGTGAGTCCCTTTCCCCAGAAGCCGAGTACCTCCTCTTCAGCGCCGACCGGGCGGAGCACGTGCGCAAGGTGATCCTTCCCGCCCTAGAGGAGGGCTTTTGGGTTATCTCCGACCGCTACCTGGACTCCAGCCTGGCCTACCAGGGTTATGGCAGGGGCCTTCCCCTCCCTTGGCTTAAGGAAGTGGCCAAGGAGGCCACCTTGGGCCTAAAACCCCACCTCACCTTCCTCCTGGACCTACCCCCGGAGGAGGCCCTTAAGCGGGTCCCCTTTCCTGACCGCCTGGAAAGGATGGGCCTCCCCTTCTTTGGGCGGGTACGGGAAGGCTATCTAAAGCTGGCGGCGGAGGAGCCCGAGCGCTTTAGGGTGCTGGATGCCACCCGTCCCGTGGAGGAAGTCCAGGCGGCCCTCCGCCTTGGCCTCCTTCCCCTTCTGCCATAATGGCCCTATGCGCCTTTCCCCTCCCCCTTGGCGGCCTGGCCTCAGCCTAGCCCTATGGCTTGCCCTGGGGCTTTGGGCCTTAGGCCAGGGTCTTTCCTTCCCCAAAAGCACCCTCTTCGTGGAGCAAGGAGGCAAGCGCTACCCCCTCAGGGTGGAGGTGGCGGACACTCCCGAGCGCCAGGCCCAGGGCCTCATGTTCCGCAAAAGCCTGGGGGAAGACGAGGGGATGGTCTTCCTTTTCCCTACCCCCACGGCCGGGGGCTTTTGGATGAAGAACACCCTCATTCCCCTTTCCATCGCCTTCTTTGACCGTCAAGGTGTGATCCTCCGCATTCTGGACATGGAGCCCTGCCGCAAAGACCCCTGCCCCGTGTACTACCCCGGGGTGGTGTACCAGGGGGCCCTCGAGGTGAACCAAGGCTGGTTCCAAAAACGTGGCCTCACCCCCGGGGCCAGGGTGGGGGGCGAGGCCTTGAGGCTCTGGCCGAGGTAAGGTGGAACGGAATCCCTTCTTTCCCCTGGTGGCCTTTGCCCTACTCATCGTCCTCTCCGTCTTTTCCTTCATGGGCTACCTGCTCGCCGCCAGAAGGCTGCAAACCCCTCCCCCACCCCAAAGGGTGGTGGTGGAAACAGCCCAGGGTCAAAGGGTGCTCCAGGCCCGCCTGGCCCGCACCCCAGAGGCCTGGAGCCGGGGCCTGGGGGTGCGGAAGGAGGAGCTCGAGGCCCTTCTTTACCTATTTCCCGAGGCCACCGACGCCCCTTTCAACACGGAAGGCTACCGCTTTCCCGTGCTCCTGGCCTTCCTGGACGCCAAAGGCCGGGTGCTCAAGGTGAGCCGGGTCCAGCCCGGGGAGACCTACGCCCCCGGCCTTGCCTACCGGGGGATACTGGAGGTGCGGGAGGGGCTTTTAGACCTCTCCCCGGGGGACCGGGTGCAACACTAACCCCGGGCCTAGGCCCGGGGTCGGAACCTAAGCCCTCACTCCTTATCCTTGGACTCCCCGCCTTCCGGCTGGGAGCTGGAGTCCTTCTTGGCGTAGTCCTTCACGTGCCAGCCCGAGCCCTTGAAGATGATGGCGGGAGGGGTGATGACCCGCTTCAAGGGCTCGCCGGTTTCCGGGTGCGCCCTGAGGGGCTCCTCGTGGAAGCCCTGTTCGAACTCGTAGTAGTTGCCCGTCTCCAGGCCCTTGTAGACGTAGACCGGCATACCTACCCTCCTGTCTGGGTATTTTGACACTCAACTACCTTGAGTGTCAAGGGGGTGGAGTGGTACCCTCCCCCCGTGGATAAGCCCACCTTGCGCCGTCACTGCCTCCGCCTTTGGCGAACCCTGGACCGGGCACGCCTTTCCCAGCAGGTGGTGGAGGTCCTCCTGCCCTGGCTTAAGGCCAGGGGCTTCCGCGCCATCCTCCTTTACCACCCCCTGCCCCACGAGCTGGACCTCCTCTCCCTTACCCACCTTTACCCCGCCCGTTACTACCTGCCCAAAGTGGCTGGCCCAGGGCTTACGGTTCATCCCCTGGGCCCCCTGGCCCCCGGACCCTTCGGCCTCCTGGAACCCACCACCCCGGCGGTGGACCCCGGGGTCTTGGACCTCCTGGTGATTCCGGGACTGGCCTTCGACCAGGAAGGCTACCGCCTGGGGCACGGCAAGGGGTACTACGACCGTTTCCTGGCCACGGTCCGGGCCGAGAAGCTGGGGGTCATCCCCAAAGCCCTCCTGCTTCCCCGCCTTCCCCGGGACCCTTGGGACGTGCCGGTCAACTCCTTGGCCACCGAGGAAGGGGTGCTTCTGGGCAAATGACCCTTGGGTCAGGCCCGGGGATGCTACACTTAGGCCCATGCGGGGAGCCCTTTTGGACCGGGATGGGGTTCTCCTCCTCATGGACGAGGAAGCCCTTTACAAGAAGGCCCTGGAGTTTTCCATCCACGGGGCTGGCCTGGAAAAGACCCTGGCGGTTCTGGCCCGGGCGGAGCGGGAAATCAACGAGGCCGTCCGTACCCTTAGGGTACGCACCCTCGAGGAGGAAGCCCTTTTTTGGAACTCCCTGGTGCAAAAGGTGGCCGCGGAGCTTGGGCTTTCCGGCTCCGGAAAATCCTCGGCATCGGGGGAACTCCACTCCTGGCGCTACTACCACTTCATGCGCCAAGCCCCTGGGGCGGAAGCCCTTCTCCGGAGCTTAAAAGAACAGGGGCTCAAGGTGGGCGTGCTCTCCAACACCTTGCCAAGCTTGCGGGAAAGCCTGGCCTACCACGGACTAGACCGGTATGTGGACGGTTTCTTCGCCTCCTGCTCCCTGGGGGTAGCCAAGCCGGATCCCAGGGCGTTTTGGATGGCCCTCGAGGGCCTTGGCCTAGCTCCTGAGGAAACCCTCTACCTGGACGACGACCCGGAGAACGTGGAGGTGGCCTCGAGCCTCGGACTTCAAGCCGCTGTATACCTCATCTGGGAGCCCAGCCCTCAGAGCGGAAAGGCGTCCACAAGGGGTTTGCTATAACATCGGGAGCTCGGCCACCGTGGCCACATCCAGGGCCGGAGCCCCTTGGCGGAAGGCGGCGATCCGTCCCACCACCCGCCCTCCTGCCCGGAGCACCATCCGCTCCATGGCCCTCATGGTTTCCCCGCTGGAAACCACATCGGACACCAGGGTTACCCTCTGGTTAAGGAGCTTTTCGGCGAAGCGCCGGTCCAGCCAAAGAACCTCCCCTACCCCCAGGGTCAGGGTCTGGACCTCTTGGATGATGGGATCCTCCATGTAGGGCCGGCGCCGCCTTCTCGCCACCACGTAGGGTAGGCCCATCTCCTCCGCCAGCACATGGGTCAGGGGAATCGGGCTCGTCTCCGTGGTGAAAAGCACCTCGGTGCCTGCGGGCACCAAGGGCTTCAGGGCCTGGGCCGCGGCCCGTACCAGCTCGGGGTCCCCCAAGAACTCCACCAGGGGGATGCGCCGCCCTGGCAAAGGCTGGATAAGGGGCACGTGACGGGTAACGCCGCCGATGGTGATGGGATAGGTTTCCATAAGACCTCCTATTCCGGCTTGAAGAGGGGCAGGTGGCCTAGGGCGATGACGTCCTGGCGGGGCGTGCCCTCGGTGAAGACCGCCAGCACCGCCACCACCTGGCCCCCCACGCTCTCGATGAGCTCCCGGAGCCCCGAAAGGGTGGAACCCGTGGAGACCACATCGTCCACGATGGCCACCCTGTGCCCCCGGATGAGGGGGATGTCCGCTCCATCCAGCACCAGAAGCTGGGGCTTTCCCGTGGTGATGGAGAGCACCTGGCGGCTTATGGGGTTGATCATGTAGGGCTTCTCCGTCTTCCGGGCCACCACGTAGGGCTTCTTGGCGATCCGGGAAAGGGCGTGGGCCAAGGGTACCGCCTTGACCTCAGGGGTGACCAGGGTTTCCACCTCAGGGGGTAGGCGCTTGGCCAGCTCCTCGGCGGCGGCCTCGGTGAGCTCAGTGTCCCCCAGAAGGTTCAAAAGGGCCACGGCCACATCCGGCCCCACCTGGACGATGGGAAGTTCGCGCCGAACCCCAGCGATCTCCACAGGGTAGGTCCTCACGCCGCTAGTCTATACTCAAGATATGCTGAACGCCAAGATTGAGACCCTGGGCGTGGACCCCCAGAACGGGAGCGTGGTGGTCCTGCTCAGGACGGAGAACGACAAGCTCCTCCCCATCGTCATCGGTCCCCTCGAGGCCCACCACATCGTGGTGGCCCTGCAAGGGGAGAAACCCCCCCGTCCCTTAACCCCAGACCTCCTGCTATCCGTAATGGAAATGCTCCAAGGCAAACTGCTACGGGTGGAGATCATTGACCTAAGAGACGGCACCTTCTACGCCCGCCTGATCCTGGAGCACCGGGGCATCGAGCTGGAGGTGGACGCAAGGCCCTCCGACGCCATGGCCCTAGCCCTAAGGGCCGGGGCCCCCATCCTGGTGGCCGAGGAGGTGGTGGAAAGGGCTGGGGTGGAGGAGGCCAGCTTAAAGCCCCACGGGGCCGCTGAAGCCTAGTGCGTAAGCTCCTTTTCCTCCTTCTTTCCCTTGGACTGGCCTTTGGCCAGCGGGTGGCGGTCATAGGGGATTGGGGCCAGGACACCCTGGGCCGCGCCCAGGTGGCCAGCCTGCTTCGGGCTGAGCATGCCCGCAAGCCCTTGGCTGCCCTCTTCACCGCGGGGGACAACTTCTATCCCCGGGGGCAGGTGGTGGAACGCTTCCTCCAGGAGCTCCCCCCCGTGCCCCTCTACCCCGCTTTTGGCAACCATGACGCCCCACACCTAGAGGAGCAACTCCAGCGCTTCCACCTGGAAAGGCCCTACTACCACGTGCGCCTGGGGGCCATAGAGTTCCTCATCCTCTACACGGAGGGAGACCTAAGAGCCCAGCGGGCCTGGCTAGCCCAGGCCCTTAGCCGCGCTCAAGCGCCTTGGCGGGTAGTGGTCCTCCACCGCCCCCTTTACTCCTCGGGGCTCCATGGAGGAAGCCCCGGCCTACGGAGCCTCCTCGAGCCCCTTTTACGCCAACATCGGGTACCCTTGGTCTTGGCAGGCCACGACCACCATTACGAACGCCTCCAGGTGGGCTATACCACCCACCTGGTGGTGGGCGGAGGTGGGGCGAGCCTCTACCCCACCAAGCCCCCTTCCCCATACACCCGGGCCCTGGTGGTGGCCCACCATGCCCTATTCCTGGAGGTGGAAGGGGAAAGCCTCTTGGGCTACGCCCTAGATCCAGGCGGCCAGGTGCTGGACCGATTCGTCCTCAAGCAGGACTCCCCATGATGTGCACGTGCACGTGGAAGACCTCCTGGCCTCCCTTCTCCCCCACGTGCACCTGGACCTTGTAGCCCTGAAGGCCCAGGGCCCGGGCCACCCGGTTGGCGGTGCGGAAGAGGGCCCCAAGCTTCCGCTCCCCTTCTTCCGTGTCGGGGTAGTCGGAAAGCTTCTCTATGTGCTCCTTGGGCACCACCAGCACGTGCACCGGGGCCTTGGGCCTTATGTCGTGAAAGGCCACGAAGTCCTTATCCTCGTAGACCTTCCGGGAGGGTAGCTCCCCGGCGATGATGCGGCAGAACACGCACTCCATGGGAACAGTCTACCTTATAGGCAGTTCCAAGGGAAGCGAGGGCTCCTGCTCTACCCTTTCCACCCGGCCTAAAAGGGTGTACCCCTCGGCCCCCTCCACCCGCGCCCAAACCGTATCCCCAGGCCGGGCAAGGCCGGCAAGCCGGGCCTCGTAATAGTCCGGGGTGTGGCCGAGGGCAAGGCCCCCTTGGACTCTCTCCACCAAAACCTCCACCTGGCTTCCCAGCTTGGGCTTAATGCGCTCCTCAGCGAGACGCTGGGCCAAAGCGATGATCTCCTTGGTGCGCCGCTTGCGCACCTCCGGCGGCACCTGGGGCATGGAGGCTGCCCGGGTCTTGGGACGGGGGGTATAGGTGAAGGCGTGGACCCGGGTGGGCTTAAGCTCCTCCAGAAAGGCCAGGGTTTCCCGGTGCTCCTCCTCGGTCTCCGTGGGAAGGCCGGCGATGACATCCGTGGTGAGGGCAAAGCCGGGGATGAGCTCGTAGGCCCTCTGCACCAGCTGGCGGTAGTAGGCCTTGTCGTAGCGGCGGCCCATAAGCCTCAGGAGGCGGTCCGAACCCGTCTGCAGAGAAAGGTGCAGGTGGGGCCTGATCCCAGGGGCATACCGGGCCATGACCCGAAGGAGATCCTCCCCCGTGTCCTCGGGTTCGATGGAGGAAAGCCGCACCTTGGCCCCCAGGTGGTACAGGTCCTCCACCAGACCCGCAAGGCCCCTGGGGTGGCCCCGGTAACTCCCAAGCCGCACCCCCGTGAGCACGATCTCCCTTATGCCCCTCCTTAAGAGGGTCTCCGCCTCCTGTAAGGCATCCCGATAGTCCCGGTGGCGCTCCTTGCCCCGTAGCCGGGGGATAATGCAGTAGGCGCAGCCCACCTGGCAGCCATCCTGCACCTTGAGAAAGGCCCGGACCCGGCTATTGAGAAGCCCCCTCTCCCCCGCCCCCCAGAACTCGTTGGGGGGGGTGGTGATGGGGTCAGAGGGGAGGCCAAAGCGCTCCAGGATCACCCGAGGAAGCTCCGCCTTGCGGGAGTTGGGCACCACGGCGTCAGCCCCAAGCGCCCGCACCTCCTCTGGGGAAAGCTCCGCGTAGCATCCCGTGACCACGATGAAGGCCTGGGGGTTGGCCCTCCTGGCCCGGCGGATCTCCTTACGGGCATCGGCCTCGGCGGTGGTGGTCACCGCGCAGGTGTTGATGACCACCAAGTCCGCCCCCTCCTCGAGGGGGACCACCTCCGGCTCCAGGGCCTTGAGGAAGCCCAAAAGGGCCTCGGTTTCCACCTGGTTCACCTTGCACCCTAAGGTGCGGAAGGCCGCGCGCATCCTTCCCATTCTGGTAGGCTAGGGGGGTCAAGTCAACAACCGGGGGTAGAGTGTGATTCTCCCCACTTGCGGTGAAAGCCCAAGAGATTGTAGCATCACTTTCGTCCGCCCCAAGATATGGGGGAATGTCCCTGGGGCTGGCGGTTTTGTCTGGTGGAATGAGCCGGAGGATTTATGGAACGGTATTTCTTTGATGAGCACGCCCAAGCCATCGCCAAACGCCAGTATCTGCAGGAGGGGGATGGGGACATCCTGGGCATGTTCCGCCGGGTGGCCCGGGAGATCGCCAAGGTGGAGAAGCCGGAAGACCGCGCCTTCTGGGAGGAAAAGTTTTACCATCTCATGGCCTCCAAGCGCTTCTCCCCCGGGGGGCGCATCCTGGCGGGGGCCGGCACCGCCCACGGCAACCTTCTGAACTGCTTCGTGCAGGGAGCCACCGAGAACCCACCGGAAAGCTTCGCCGGCATCATGGAGGTGGCCAAAAAGCTGGCCCTGGTCACCAAGGTGGGCGGGGGCAACGGGGTCAACCTGGACCCCTACCGCTCCAAGGGGAACCGCCAGCGCCGGGCGGTGCGAGGCGTGGCCTACCTCTCCGCCCGCCACCCCGATGTGGCCGACTTCATCCGGGGCCTCATGCGCCCCCCCACCAACCCGGAAGGGGAAAAGGAGGAGATCGCCCTGAAGAACTTCGCCCGCATCGTCTACGGGGAGGTTTCCCCTGAGCTTAGGGCCTTGGCGGAAGGCTACGGGGTCCAGATCGTCAAGGAGCCCCCCCCGGAAGCCATCCAGGTGCCCGACGACATGGGGGGCATCGTGGACGCCGCCCAAAAGGCCGCGGACCTGGCCCGCAAGGGCTTTTCACCCCACGTGGACTTCTCCCTCCTTCGGCCTGAGGGAGCCCCCATCCGGGGCTCTGGGGGTACCAGCTCTGGCCCGGTAAGCTTCCTTGTGGAGATCTTTGACAACTTCCTGGAGTGGGCCGCCCTGGGAGGGGAGGAAGCGGGGCCCGTGGCCACCCTACGGTATGTGTACGCCCCGGTGCTCCGGGTGGTGCGCCAGGGCGGGACCCGCCGGGGGGCAGGGATGGCCACCCTTTCCATAGAGCACCCCGACCTCCTGGACTTCCTCACCGCCAAGGACCTGGACCGGGAAAAGGCCGAGGGGGACATCTCCACCTTCAACATCTCCGTCCTGGTCACTGAAGCCTTTATGAAGGCCCTCGAGGAGGACGCCCTCTGGCCCGTGACCCCCATTGAGGTGCCGGGAAAGTACTACCCCTATCCCTTAGAAGGCACCTACAGGGGCCAGATCCCCAACCTTCCGGAGCGGGAGGACGGGGCTAAACCCGTTCCCCTTTTCGGGGGCCAGGTCCCCGCCCGCTGGCTCTGGCACGAGATCGCCTGGCACGCCTGGGCCACGGGGGAGCCGGGGCTTATCTTCGTGGACCGCATCAACCAGCTTTCCGCCCTGAAGGGGCTTGGGCCCAGGTACCAGATCCGCTCCACCAACCCCTGCGGGGAGATTCCCCTAACCGTGGGCGAGCCCTGCGACCTAGGGGCCTTAAACCTCGCCGCCTACGTGAAGGATGGGGCCTTCATGATGGAGGAGTTCCGTAGGGACGTCCACACGGCGGTGCGCTTCCTGGACAACGTCCTGGACGTGAACCGGTTCGCCCTGAAGGACAACGAGGAGGCGGCCAGAAAGCTCAGGAGGCTTGGCCTTGGGGTGATGGGCCTGGCGGACGCCCTCATGAAGATGGGCCTCCCCTACTCCTCGGAAGAGGCCAGGGAGAAGGTCTACGAGATCATGTCCGCCATGCGGGAGGAGGCCATCAGGGCCTCGGAGGCCTTGGCGAAGGAGAGGGGGGTCTTCCCCCTCTACGAGGAGCACCGGGAGTACTTTGAGGCCTTAGGGATCAGGCCCAGGCGCAACGTAGCCCTCCTCACCGTGGCCCCCACGGGCACCACCAGCATGCTCATGGGGGTCAGTAGCGGCATCGAGCCCGTGTTCAGCCCCTTCGTGTGGCGCAGGATCGGCGGGGAGTACAAGCCCCTCCTCCACCCCCTCTTTGTGGAAATGATGGAGGCCTACCCGCCCCATCCCGATTACGAGAAGGAGGGAAAGTGGGACTGGGAGAAGATCGTCGCCGCCATCCAGGAGGACGGACACGGCTCGGTGAAGGGGCTTTCCTTCGTCCCTGAGGGGATCCGCCAGGTCTTCGAGTGCGCCCACGACATCCACCCCCTGGACCACGTGCGCATGCAAGGAGCTGTCCAGCGGGCCTTTGACGCCGAAGGGTACGCGGGGAACTCCCTTTCCAAGACGGTCAACCTGCCCAACCATGCCACCGTGGAGGAAGTGGAGGCCTGTTACCTGGAAGCCCACCGCACGGGGTGCAAGGGGATCACCGTGTACCGGGACGGCTCGAGGGAGTTCCAGGTGCTCACGGTGAAGAAGGAGGTAAAGGAGGAGAAGAAGGAGAAGGCGGAGGTAAAGGAGGTAAAAGGGGAGGCGAGGGCGGTTCATTTGGGGGCTGGGGGCCCCAAAGCGGCCTCCCCCCAGATCCTCAGGAAGCCGGAGGGCCCGGTGTACGAGCGCCCGGGCAGGCTCATGGGCTTCACCGACATGGTCAAGCTCCTCTCCCCCGACGGGGGCAAGCGGAGCTTCCTGGTCACGGTGAACATGCTGGAAGGAAGGCCCATAGAGGTCATCCTCACCTCGGGGAAGGCGGGGGATGAGGCCAACGCCGACTCCGAGGCCCTGGGCCGGGTGGTCTCCATTGCCCTCCAGTACGGGGTGCCCCCGGAGGCCATCGTGAGGACCCTAAGGGGAATCAACGGGGGCCTCTATGGCACCTACGGGGGCAGGCTGGTCTCCAGCAAGGCGGACCTCATTGCCGTGGCCCTGGAGACCATCCCCGAGGCCTTGGCCAGCCCCGAGTCAGCCCTTGCGGGGCTACCTCGCGGGGCTAGCTTGCGGGGAGAGGCCCTTAAGGAGGAGGCAAAGCTGGAGGAGGTCCCCTCCCTATCGGGAGGTAGCCTGTCCCTGCCGGGGGCCATCCCTTGCCCGGTCTGCGGGGAAAAGGCCTTGGTGCGGGAGGAAGGATGCTACAAGTGCCAGGCCTGCGGCTACTCCAAGTGCGGTTAAGACCTAGGTAAGGGTGTCCTGGCCCCACCAGCCCCCCTGGTGGGGCCGTTACCCTGAGGGCCGGCCTCCTCGAGGCCAGGGCAATCCAGGGGTCCAAGGCTTCCCAAGCCCATGACCGCCAGGTCCAGCTTCCCCTCCACGCCCAGGCCGGGATTCCCGAGGTCTGGCTGGAGAGCCTGGAGGGAAAGGGGGTGGAGGTCTACCGGGATCCCCCGGGAGGAGCCTACCCGGGGGTGCGGGAGCCAAGCCCTGAGGACACCCTATACCCCAGGGCCTTCCCTCAGGTTTAATTGGAGGTAGGGGAGATCCTGCCTTGACCCGCATCAAGATCTGCGGCATCACCCGGTTGGAGGACGCCCTTCTGGCGGAGGCCCTGGGGGCCTTCGCCGTGGGGTTTGTCTTTGCCCCAGGCTCCAGAAGGCGGGTGGCCCTCGAGGTGGCCCGGGCCATCTCCGAGGCTTTGGGCCCCTTTGTGGTAAGGGTGGGGGTCTTCCAGGACCAAGGCCCCGAGGAGGTGCTTCCCATCATGGAGAAGGCCCGGCTCCAGGTGGTCCAGCTCCATGGCCAGGAGCCCCCGGAGTGGGCAGAAGCCATCGGCAGGTACTTTCCCGTCATCAAGGCCTTTCCTCTCGCCGGCCCTGCGGATCCTGGCTGGGCCCAGTACCCCGCAGGCGCCCTTCTCTTGGACGGCAAGGCTCCAGGAAGCGGCCAAACCTACCCGAGGGACTGGGCCAAACCCCTTTTGCAAACGGGAAAGCGCATCATCCTGGCTGGCGGGATAACCCCCGAAAACCTGGAGGAGGTTTTGGCCCTCAGGCCTTACGCCATAGACCTGGCCAGCGGGGTGGAAAGGGCCCCGGGGATAAAGGACGAGGCCAAGCTAAGGGCCCTTTTCGCCAGGGGAAGGGTATGGGATTCCAGCGTATGATGGGGAGGTGATTGGCCGGAAGCACCCCTACTTCCCTTATCTGGAAACCATGCTGGAAGCCGCCCATCTGGCCAAGGGCATCCACGCCTATTACCAGGCCAAGGGCTTCACCCACGGAACCAAGTCCGGCCCCACCGACCTGGTCACCCAGGCGGACCGGGAGTCGGAGGAAGCCATCAAGGAACTCCTCCTCTCCCGCTTCCCCGAGGCGGGTTTTTTGGGGGAAGAGGGGGGAAGCGAGGGGGGAAAGGCCCTGCGCTTCATCGTGGACCCCCTGGACGGCACCGTGAACTACGCCCATGGCTTTCCCTTCTATGGGGTTTCCCTTGCCCTCGAGGTGGAGGGGCATATCCAGGTGGGGGTGGTGCTGGACACCAGCCGGGACGAGGCCTTTTACGCGGTGCGGGGGGAAGGTGCCTTCTTAAACGGCAGGCCCATCCGGGTCACAAAGCGGAAGGAGCTTTTGGGAAGCCTGCTCGCCACGGGATTCCCCTACGATGTGGCCAAGGACCCGGAAAACCTCACCTATTTTCACCGGGCCCTGTCCAAGGGACTCCTGGTGCGCAGGCCAGGGGCGGCGGCCTTGGACCTGGTCTATGTGGCCGCCGGGCGGCTGGAGGGCTTCTGGGAGGTGAAGCTGAATCCCTGGGATGTGGCTGCAGGCTGGCTCATCGTGGAGGAGGCTGGGGGTAAGGTCACCGACCTGGAGGGGAAGCCCTACCGCCTAGGGCACCGCTACATCGTGGCCACCAACGGGCACATCCACGAGGCCCTTATCCAAACCCTTCTAGCCCAGGGCTAGAATGAAAGGCGGTATGGACCTCGAGGCCAAAAAGAAAGTCCTGCGGAGCTTCACCTATGGCCTTTACATCCTCACGGCCAAGAACGGGGAGGACTACGCCGCCGGCACCGTGAACTGGGTGACCCAGGCCTCCTTCACCCCTCCCCTCATCGCCTTAGGGGTTAAGCGGGACAGCCGCCTGCACGAGCTCATCCAGCGCACGGGCAAGCTGGCCCTCATGACCCTGGCCCAGGACCAGAAGCCCATCGCCCAGGACTTCTTCAAACCCACGGTGCGGGAGGGGAACACCCTAAACGGCCATCCCTTTGAACCCTCCCCCACCTTTGGCCTTCCCCTCCTCACCGAGCTGCCCTACTGGCTCGAGGCCGAGGTGCGCCACCTCTACGAGGGCGGGGACCACAGCCTGGTGGTGGCCGAGGTGGTGGAGGCCGGGGTACACTACGAGGACAAGCCCCTGGTCATGTGGGACACGGGGTGGTTCTACGGGGGGTAAATTCTGCTTATGCCTAGGTGCAAATACTGTAAGCAACCAACTGCGAGCTGGTTTGCAAGGGCGCATCCCGAGTGCGAGTCAACACACAAAAAAGGTTTAGAAGAAATACGCTTACGTTTACAGAGAGCCCTCTTTGAATCACATCAGCTCGAAGACCTTCAGATTGCTGAGACTAGAGCCCAGCAATCCTTTGTGAGTACCGAAGAGATCTCCGAGATAGTTGCCGAACTTTTCCCTAAGGCTCTAAACAAAGCCCTGGAGGACCATGTGCTAACGGAAGCCGAGATACTGGTCCTCCATAAAGCGACACAATTGCTTACCGAAAAGGCCTATGAAAGGATTACTCCGGCAATTAACACCTTGAAGAAAGCTACGATTTTAGCGTATCTACAGGAAGGTCGTCTTCCTAACGTAAGCATCCAAGGATCTATTCCATTTATTCTACAAAAAGGCGAGCAGCCTGTCTGGGTAGAAGAAAATGTGCCCTTATATGAATACAAAACAGAGAGAAGTTACACTTCCTCGGGCTTCGGGATTAGCGTTAGGATAGCCAAAGGCGTTTACCTGCGCCCTTCACAGCACCAAGTGCGTCAAGTTGTAACCAGAGAATTTATCAAACAGACAGACCGAGGGCTATGTACACGTCAAAACCTCCATAGGGCATAACCCCAAGGGACTTCCGCGCCTT
>NZ_JAKTNU010000014.1 GCF_022760955.1 Thermus neutrinimicus | reverse complement strand
GTTGGCCTTGCGGGCGTTAGGGGGAGTAGAGGTGGTTTTTTAGTGGGAGGGCACTTATCTACGCTCCTTACGAGGTGCCTGCTTGGGCTACCAAGTACGGTTATCGCCTCCTTAAGCATTAGAAACAGGGTATCTTTCCCTTTCGCTACCATCGCTTCTTGGTGGAAAAGCCATGAGGGTGGAAATCGCAATCCTGAGACGAAATTTAGGAGAGGATCCCTACTGGGCCAGGTATATCCTAGAGGCAAGTCCCCGGGACCGGGTGCTAGACCTTCTTATTAGGGTTAAGGGCGGCATAGACGGCACTTTGACCTTCCGTTACTCTTGCGGCCAGGGGGTCTGTGGTTCCGATGCCATGACCATCAACGGGCGGAACCGTTTGGCCTGCAAGACCCTGGTCGGGGATCTGGGCCCAAGGATACGGATAGAGCCCCTTAAGGCCCTGCCGCCCGTCAAGGATCTGGTGGTAGACATGGAGCCCTTCTTTACCAGTTACCGGGCGGTAAAGCCTTACCTTATCAACGGTGGGGCGCCGCCAGTTGGCGAGCGACTCCAGACCCCAAAAGAGCTGGCCCGGTATGAGGAGGGTACCCGTTGTATCCTCTGCGCTGCTTGCACCTCAAGCTGCCCTGTATACTGGGTTAATGGTCAGTACATCGGGCCTGCTGCCATTGTCCAAGCCCATCGTTTCCTCTTTGATTCCCGGGACCTGGGTTTTGCCGAGAGGGTTAGGGGCTGGCTGGGTGGAAGGAATGGGATATGGCGCTGCCGGAACGCCCATAACTGTACTGAGGCCTGCCCCAGGGGGATTGACGTAAACCGGTTGATCACCGAAGTAAAGAGGCGGATCTTGGAGGAGGCCAGCTAATGGAGCCCCAAGTGGTTGTTGTTGGGGGTGGATTTGCTGGCCTGGCGGCGGCCAGGGTTTTGGCCCAGTTCGGAATCCCCTACCTCCTCGTGGACGCCAGAAATCATCACCTGTTCCAGCCTCTTCTCTACCAAGTCGCTACCGGCTTTTTGGAGGCCCCCGCCGTTGCCCACCCTCTGCGGTCCCTGCTAAAGGGAGGCCGCTTCCTCCTAGCTCAGGTAGAGGCGGTAGACTTAAAGAAGCGCCACTTGCTGCTGACTGGTGGGGTAAAGTGTCCCTATCAGTACCTGGTCGTGGCTACGGGAAGCAAGCCTCACCACCTGGGAGTACCTGGGGTCACAGCCCATACCTACCCTTTGAAGACCCTCGAGGATGCCCTTAGAATCCGGTACGCTCTGCTTTCCTGCTTGGAAGAGGCCGCCCACAAAAGGGTTCCCTTCCGCGTCTTGGTGGTGGGAGGAGGACCGACAGGAGTGGAACTAGCCGGGGCGCTAGCGGAGTTCCTCCGCCACGTGCTTCCCCGGGACTATCCGGAGGTGCCTGGAGCAAGGGTGACCCTTTTGGAAGCGGGAGAGCGGCTCCTGCCCTCCTTTAACCTAGGCCTTTCCCGTTATGCCCTAAGGGCTTTGGAACATCTAGGGGTGGAGGTTCGACTTGAAGCGAAGGTGGCACACGTATCGGCCGGGTGGGTCCGCTTGCAGGGCGGGGACTTCGTGGCAGGGGACCTGATCCTGTGGGCAGTGGGGGTTAAGGGAAAGGCTCCTTTAGGGCTTCCTGTGGACCCCAAGGGGCGGGTTCCAACGGATCCTTTCCTGCGCCTTCCTGGGCACCCCGAGGTGTACGTGGTGGGGGACCTCAACGGCTTGCCCTGGCCGCAGCTAGCCCCCGTGGCCTTGCAGCAGGGGCGGCATGCTGCGCTCAACTTGGTGCGGGCCATGCAGGGGAAGGAGCCCTTGCCCTTTCATTACCGGGATCGTGGCCAGCTGGCGGTGATTGGGCGCCATCGGGCCGTGGCCCAGATGGGGAGGCTGGGGTTTTATGGCCTGCCCGCATGGCTCCTTTGGGCTTTGGTGCACCTTGCCGGGCTGGTGGGTTTCCGCAACCGGCTCCTGGTGCTTTTGGATTGGGCTTACACCTATTTCTTTAGGGAACCAGGGGTGCGGATCCTCCTGCAGGGACTGGCACCCGGCGGGCCACTTCATGAAAATTCCCTTATCCTTCCAGTTCCGCCTCGGAATGGGCCAGAAGAGCCGTCTTGAATCGCTGGACGATGCCTTCGGTGGGCCGGTTTTCCTTCAGGGCAGTGAGAAGCTCTGCCAAAAGCTCTCTTAGGAGCCGATGCTCCAGAAGCCGCTCCTTTAGCTTCCCCGGGGAAAGGGTGGGGTAGTAAAGGGCCTCCTCTTTGGCGATATGTTCCTCCAGCTTGCGGGCAAGAACCTCTGCCGCTTCCCTCGTGGGAAGGGCCTCGAGGAGGGCCAAAAAGCGCTCGTGGTCTTGGGCCAGGGTATCAGGGGAAACCCCCAGGGTCACGAGAAGGACCCTTGCCCCTTCGGCAGCCTTTAGGACAAGCCTTCCCCGGTGCAGGCGCGCTACCTTCCCCACCTCTACCTCCACCGCCTTTCTCCAGAAGAGAAGCCTTAACCCGCCCCGAAGGGGAGCCAGCAGGACGTCCTCACCCCTCCGGACCTCTATGGGGACCTCTACCCCAGGTTGCAGGTCCAGGATCTGGACTTTTCCCCCGGGGCGCACCAGCCGTTTGCCTTGAAAGATGGTAACCATAGGCATCCTTTCAAAACACCCCTCTTGCCAACTTGCTTTGTACCTCGGTGTGATCGGACTCGGTGGGTGGAGGAGCTACCACCTGGAAGAGGACCATCCTGGTGGTGGCTCGGATACCCCGCCGGATGCCTTGGGGCACCAAGGCCACGCTTCCGGGGCCAAGTTCCATTTCTCTTTCCCCAATTACTAGCCATCCTTTTCCCCTGAGGACTAAAAGCGCTAAGTCCACGCCAGGGGTATGCAAGGGAATAAACTGGCCAGGGAGAAAGGTGGTGAGTAAGGCTTTGAGGTGGGCCCCATCTCCCAAGACAACGGTGTTAAAGCGTTCTTTGTTGTAGTGCACAAGTTTCTCGTATTGGGCCTGAAAGAAATACCTGCCCATTGCCATGGTTTAATGGTGGGGCCAATATGGGTGTCCTGACCATGACCCAGGTCATGGGGGCTCCGGTGAAAGGATTCCGCAGCCAAGATAGCTTGAGCTAGTCCGGAGACTTTGATCCCTCGGGAAGAGGAGTGGCTAGTGTCACTTAATCAACCCCCTTAAAGCCTGGGGATCGGGAACCTCCACCCGCCTTCCCTTAAGCCGAATGAGGCCCTGACGGTACAGCTGGCCTAGGTTGCGGGAAACCGCCTCGGGCACGGTGCCCAAGAGGGCAGCGAGCTCCGGATTGGTGGGGAGGTGGAAGCCTTGGCCTTCCTCCGCCAGCTTCTGCAGGAGGAACTCGCAAAGCCTCTCCCGCACCTCGTGGAAGACCAGGCGGTCTAGGAGGTGCAGAAGCTGTCCCTGGCGGCGGGCCAGGTACCGGATCAGGGCCCGGGCTAAGGGAGGCCGGGAATCCACCAGCTGGAAAAAGCGTTCCTTGGGGATGGCCAGGACCTGGCTATCCTCCAGGGCCTCGGCGCTGGCGGGGTAGGTGGGCCGGTCCAGGAAGAGGGCCACCTCGGCCAGGACCCGTCCCGGGCCTTCCAGGTGGAGCACTACCTGCTTGCGCCCCTCGGGGTCCAGCTTGTACACCTTGATGAGGCCCCTCTCCACCACGAAGAGGGAGCGCACGGGCTCCCCCTCGAGGAAGAGCACCTGGCCCCGTTTGAGCCGCCTGGCCTGGGCTTCTTGCTCCAGGGCCGCAAGGTCCTCTGATGCCAGGTCGCGGAAGAGGGGAACCAGCCTGAGGTCCACCGCCTACCCCTTTAGGAGGGCCAAGCGCTTCTGCGCATCCTCCAGGAAGGGCTCCAGCTTCAAGGCCCGGGCGTAGGCTTCCTTGGCCACCTCCAAGTAGCCCAAAGCCTCGGCCAACTCCCCCAGGCGCAGGAGGCCGGAGAGGGCCCGGTCCTGTAGGTAGTTTCTTTCCGCCTCCGCCCACTCCCCATAAGGATCGTCCCCGAAAAGAGGGCCTTTGTAGAGCTCCAGGGCCTGCCGCAGGGTTTTGAAGGCGGAGAGCCCGTCCTCGAGGTCGGCCTTGCGCATGAGCTCCTCAAAGCGCTCAAAGTCCAGGAAGCGGTCTTCGGGGAGTTTCAGGCGATAGTACTCGCCTTCCCGCTCCACAATGCCGGGCAGGGTTTTACGCAGGTGGTAGACCAGGGTGTAAAGCTCCTGCCTGGCCTTTTCCGGGGGCAGGTGAGGGCAAAGGGTTTCGCAGAGCTCGTCCACGTAAAGAGCCCGGTCCTTGTTGGCCAGAAAGTACTTGAAAAGCTGGTACGCTCCACCCCGCCCGAAGCTTTTGGGGGTGAGCTCCTTCCCCCGATACCGCAGGCGGAACTGCCCTAGGGCGTAAACTTCCAGCTCCGGGGAGCTGGCCTTTTCCTGGCTGCTGGAGGGAAAGAGAAAGGGAACCGCCAGCCTGGAGAACCACAGGGCAGGGGCTGCCGGGCGGGTGGCGGGCTTGGGGGGACGGGCGTGGAATAGGGTGACCATGGCCACCACCTCCCCCCGGGCCCAAAGGGGCAGGCAGGTCCTGGGGCGCCCCTGGGCTTCGGGGCAGTCGGGAAGCCCATTCTTGTAGCCCACCACCACCCCTTTCCAGGCGGGGCAGTCCCGCATGGCGCAGGCGGGAACCATACCCATCTCCCACCGCTCCCCGCCACGGGCCACCACCCGGACCCCGGTAGCCTGGGTGAGGTGCCGGATCTCCTTTAGGAAGGATAACCGGGCCTCAGAGACCTCGCCCCGGTAAAGGTGTTGGTGGAGGGCCTGTAGGCCCACCTCTCCCAGCCGGGTAAGAAGGGTATACAGGGTGCTGGCGAAGAGGGGGCCGATGCGGGAGAGGGTTTCCAAAGGGTCCTGGTGGTCCAGCTTCGGATCGCGGGAGGCCAGGTTCAGGACCCCGATGAGCCCTTGGGGAAGCTCCAGGGGGTAGCAAATATACGTTTGATAGCCCAGCCGCTTTACCTTTTGGCGCAGATATCGGGGATCTTCCCCCAAGGTGTGGGTGAAGAGGGGTTCCCGCTTCAAGGCCACGATGCCGGGGTAGCCTTCCCCCAGCTGGAACCAAGGCCTTTCCAGAAAGGCCTCGCGGTGAAGGCCCTCGTAGGCTGTAAGGATCAGGTGGTGCTCCTCGGGGTCCACCAGGAATAGCTCGGCGGCCTCCATACCCAAGGCCAGGCGCAGGGCTCTTAGGAAGTCCTCCAGGGCCTCGGGGAACCGCTCGGGGCTTTGCAGGAGGTGCTGGGTGAGGTGGGAGAGCTCCAGAAGCAGGTCGGGGGGTTCGGCCCGTTCGGGATAGAGTTCCACCAGAAAACCCTCCTTTTCCCGGTAGCCCTGGCAGCGGAGGCGCCTGCCTTGCAGAAGGAGGGGGGTGCTGGCCCGGTAAGCTCCCCGCTTGAGCTCCCGCTGCACCGGGCAGCGGGAACAAAGGGGACGGCCAAAGGGATCCTGCCCCTGGATCAGAAGGGCACAGGGAAGGCCGCTTCCCTCCAGGCCCAAGGAGGGGTCGGCCTCGAGGACCGTGGCTAGCCCGTTGGGGTCTAGCCTTAGCCGGGCCAGGGGTTTCATCGCCTCCCCAGTGTATACCCCCTTCAGGTAGGACATATGTCCCGAGCCGTGCCAGTCCGCGCAAGGCCAACCGGTCATCCTAGCCCTTGGAGGTGAGGATGAAGGGCAAACGCTTCTTTCCCCTGGCCTTGCTCCTGGCCCTATCCCTGGCTTTGGCCCAGGATGGGAAGGCCCTTTACGGCCAGCACTGCGCTGCTTGCCATGGCGCAGAGGGGCAGGGTATCCCCGGGGCCATTCCCCCCTTGGCGGGGAACCCCAAGGTACAGGACGAGGCCTATGTGGTGAAGGTAGTGCGGGAAGGGCTTTCTGGCCCGCTGGAGGTGAACGGGGTGGCCTACAGCGGGGTCATGCCCCCCATGCCCCAGGTGTCCGAGGCCGAGGCCCGGGCCATCGCCCAGCATCTAAAGGGTTTAGCGGGTGCGCAAGCCGAGGCCCAAGCGCCCGCGCCTCAGGTCCAAGGGGATCCCGCTTTGGGCCGGGCCCTTTATCTGGGCCAGAAGGCCCTGCAAAACGGCGGGGCGCCCTGCCAGGCCTGCCACACGGTGGCGGGGGCGGGCTTCCTGGGTGGGGGTTCCATGGGCAAGGACCTCACGGATGCCGCCAAGCGCCTGGGGGGCGAGGCGGGGCTTACGGCCCTCTTGCAGAATCCCGCTTTCCCCGTGATGCGGGAAGCCTACAAGGGAAAGGCCCTCACCGAGGTGGAGGCGGCGGCGCTGGCCGCCTTCTTGGCCCAGGTGTCCAACGAGGTGCCCAGGCCCGCTTCCCTGTATCTGGGTCGGTTCTTGTTGGCGGGATTGGTCCTCTTGGGACTCTTGTTACTTTACCAGGCCATCCTCTGGCAGCTTAGGCCCAAGAGCCTGGCGGAACGTATCCAGAGCCAGCTTAGGAGGTAAACATGAAGGGTTGGATCAAGGAAATAGAGAGCCCGGCGGAAAGGAAGTGGGAGGAGTTTTACCGCAACCGTTTCCAACACGATAAGCGGGTGCGCACCACCCACGGGGTGAACTGCACGGGTTCTTGCTCCTGGGAGGTTTTCGTCAAGGACGGCGTGGTCACCTGGGAGCTTCAGGCCACGGATTACCCGAGCCTCGAGGCCGGCCTTCCCCCCTACGAGCCCAGGGGTTGCCAGCGGGGCATCAGCTTCAGCTGGTACCTCTATAGCCCCATCCGGGTGAAGTACCCCTACGCCAAGGGGGCCCTTCTGGACCTCTGGCGGGAAGCCAAGAAACAGCACCCTGACCCCGTGGCCGCCTGGGAGGCCATCCAGAACGATCCCCATAAGCGCAAGCGCTACCAGAAGGCCCGCGGTAAAGGGGGTTTCAGGCGGGCCAGCTGGGATGAGGTCCTGGAACTCATCGCCGCCGCCGTGGTTTCCACGGTGAAGCGCTATGGCCCCGATAGGGTCATCGGTTTCTCCCCCATCCCCGCCATGAGCCAGATCTCCTACGCCGCCGGAAGCCGCTTCCTCTCCCTTTTGGGCGGCGTGCCCATGAGCTTCTACGACTGGTACTGCGACCTGCCCAACGCCTCCCCCGAGATTTGGGGAGAACAGACGGATGTCCACGAGTCCGCCGACTGGTACAACGCCCGTTTCATCGCGGTGATGGGCTCCAACCTCAACATGACCCGTACCCCCGACACCCACTTCATCTCCGAGGTGCGGCATGCAGGGGCCAAGCTCACCGTCTTCAGCCCCGACTTCTCCCAGGTTTCCAAGTACGCCGACTGGTGGATCCCCATTAACCCCGGCCAGGATGGGGCCTTCTGGATGGCGGTGAACCACGTCCTGCTCAAGGAGTACTACGCCGAGCGGGAGGTGCCCTACTTCCTGGACTACCTGAAGCGGTACACCGACGCTCCCCTCCTGATCGAGATTCGGGATGGCCGCCCCGGGCGTTACCTCAGGGCCAACCGCCTTTCGGAATACGCCGAGGAGGAGAACGGGGACTTCAAGCTCCTCCTCTGGGATGAGGAAAGGGGTCCCAGGATGCCCGGGGGGACCATCGGCTTCCGCTGGCAGAAGGAGAAGGGCAAGTGGAACCTGAAGTTGGAAGACCCCAGAACCGGCGAGCCCTTAAACCCCCGCCTAAGCCTCCTGGGGGTGGAGGACGAGGTCCTGCTTCTGGAGTTTGACGATTTCTCCTCCGACCAAAAGCGCAAGCGGGGCGTGCCCGTCAAGTACGTGGTGACGGGGGACGGGGAAAAGGTGGCGGTGGCCACAGTCTTTGACCTCCTCATGGCCCAGTTCGGGGTGGGGCGGGGCCTTCCGGGGGATTACCCCAGGGATTACGGGGATGACCTGCCCTACACCCCCGCCTGGCAGGAGAAGTGGACCGGGATCCACCGGGATACCCTTCTCAAGTACGCCCGCTCCTGGGCGGAAAACGGCCTCAAGACCAAGGGGAAGAACCTCATCATCATCGGGGCGGGCGTCAACCACTGGTACCACAACAACCTCATGTACCGGGCGGGGATTGTGGCCCTCATGCTCACGGGGAGCGTGGGGGTGAACGGCGGGGGCCTGGCCCACTATGTGGGGCAGGAGAAGCTGGCCAACCAGGCCTCCTGGGGCCCCATTGCCTTCGCCACCGACTGGGGCTACCCCCCCAGGCAGCAGAACACCCCCAGCTTCCACTACGTCCACTCAGACCAGTGGCGCTACGAGCGGGGTTTTTCCGCCTACGACAAGACGGCGGCAGGCCTAACGGACCACACCGTGGACCACCAGGTGCGGGCGGTGCGCAAAGGGTGGCTCCCCTTCTTCCCCCAGTTCAACAAGAGCCCCTTGGAGGTGGTCAAGGAGGCGGAGGCCCGGGGAGCCAAGACCGAGGCGGAGATCGTCCAGTACGTGGTTGAGGCCCTTAAGCGGGGAGAGCTGCGGTTCGCGGTGGAGGACCCCGATGCCCCCGAGAACTGGCCCAGGGTCTGGTTCATCTGGCGGGGGAACGCCATCGGCACCAGCGCCAAGGGGCACGAGTACTTCCTGAAGCACTACCTGGGCACCCACACCAACACCATCGCCGAGGAGAGGGCGGAGGGCCAGGTACAGGAGGTGGTCTACCGCAAGCCCGCCCCCGAGGGGAAGCTGGATCTGGTGGTGGACCTCAACTTCCGCATGGATACCAGCGCCCTCTACTCCGACATCGTCCTTCCCGCCGCCACCTGGTACGAGAAGGACGACATCAACACCACCGACATGCACACCTTCATCAACCCCTTGCAGGCGGCGGTGCCCCCCGCTTGGGAGTCCAAGCCGGACTGGGAGATCTTTAAGGCCATCGCCAAGAAGGTTTCCGAACTGGCCCGCCTCCACCTGCCCACCCCGGTGAAGGACCTGGTCATGATCCCCTTACAGCACGACACCCCGGACGAGCTGGCCCAGGCCGAGGACCGGGACTGGAAGAAAGGGGAAGTGGAGCCCATCCCCGGCAAGACCATGCCCAAGTTCCGGGTGGTGGAGCGGGACTACACCGCGCTCTACGAGAAGATGGTCACCCTGGGGCCGGTGGTGGAGAAGGTGGGGGTGGGGATGCACGGCCTTACCATCCCCGTGGAGGACTTCTACAAGGAGCTTGCCGAGCGCCAGCCCCGGTTCTTCCAGGGGGAGAAGCGGCCGAGCCTCGAGGAGGCCCGCCAGGTGGCCGAGGCCATCCTCTTCCTGGACCCGGTTTCCAACGGGGAGCTGGCCTACCGGGCCTTCCTGGACGAGGAGAAGAAGACCGGGGTCAGGCTGACCGATCTGGCCGAGGGCAACCGCCATGTGCGCATCTCCTTTAAGGACCTGGTGGCCCAGCCCCGCCGCCAGCTCACCACCCCCACCTGGAGCGCCATCATCAACCAGGGCCGGGCCTATAGCCCCTACACCTTAAACGTGGAGCGCCTCATCCCCTGGCGGACGCTTACGGGCAGGCAGCACTTCTACCTGGACCACCCCAACTACCTGGCCTTCGGCGAACACCTGCCCACCTACAAGCCCCGGCCGGATGTCCTCATGCTCCAGGAAACGGAGAAGAGCGCCAAGGAGGCCCAGGGCAAGCTCCTCAACTACATCACCCCTCACGGGAAGTGGTCCATCCACTCCACCTACTCGGAGAACCACCGCATGATGACCCTCTCCCGGGGAGGCTACCCGGTCTGGCTCAACGACAAGGATGCGGCGGAGCTGGGCATACGGGACAACGACTGGGTGGAGCTTTTCAACGACAACGGGGTCTTCGTGCAAAGGGCCATCGTCTCTGCCCGCATCCCCAGGGGAACCGTCTTCGTCTACCACGCCACCGAGCGCACGGTGAGCATCCCCAAAAGCCCCTTAAGGGGCAAGCGGGCCGGGATGAACAACTCCATCACCCGGGCCCGCCTCAAGCCCGTTTTGATGTCCGGCGGCTACGCCCAGTTCACCTACGCCTTCAACTACTGGGGGCCGGTGGGGGTGAACCGGGACACCTGGGTCTTCGTGCGCAAGCTGGAGCGGCCCCCGGAGTGGTGAGAAAGGAGGAAGGCCATGAAGGTTAGAGCCCACATGTCCATGCTCTTCCATCTGGACAAGTGCATCGGTTGCCACACCTGCTCCATCGCCTGCAAGAACCTCTGGACGGACCGCAAGGGTGCGGAGTACATGTGGTGGAACAACGTGGAGACCCGGCCCGGGGCCGGTTACCCCACGGGTTGGGAGGACCAGGAGCGCTTCCGGGGGGGCTGGGAGTACAAGGATGGCCACTTGGATCTCCGCCTGCACTCCCGCACCCAGGGGCTTTTACGCCTCTTCTTCAACCCCGCCTTGCCCTCCCTGGACGACTACTACGAGCCCTACACCTTCCGCTATAACGACCTCTTTACCAGCCCGGAAGGGGAGGACCAGCCCACGGCGGTGCCTGTCTCCATGATCACCGGGGAGGTGATGACCCCGGGGGCCGGTCCCAACTGGGACGACGACCTTGGGGGAAGCCCCCTCTATGCCGCCAATGACCCCAACCTAAAGGGCCTGGACCCCGAGGTTCGGGCCCAGCTCTCCGAGATCGAGGGGGTGGTCTTCCAGTACCTGCCCCGCATCTGCAACCACTGCCTGAACCCAGCTTGCGTGGCCGCCTGTCCCACCGGGGCCATCTACAAGCGGGCAGAGGACGGGGTGGTGTTGGTCAACGAGAACAAGTGCAAGGCTTGGCGGATGTGCGTGGCCGCCTGTCCCTACAAGAAGGTCTACTACAACTGGGCCACGGGGAAGAGCGAGAAGTGCATCCTCTGCTTCCCCCGGTTGGAAACCGGCCAGGCCCCGGCCTGCGCCCATTCCTGCGTGGGGCGGATCCGCTACATGGGGGTGCTCCTTTACGATGCCGACCGCATCCCTGAGGCGGCCATGGTGCCCGACGACCGGCTGGTGGAGTCCCAGCTTGGGATCATCCTGGATCCCTTTGACCCTGAGGTCATCGCCGCCGCCAAGGCCGAGGGGATTGATGACGGCTGGATCAAGGCGGCCCAGAACTCCCCCATCTACAAGTTCGTGAAGGTTTGGGGGCTGGCCTTCCCCCTGCACCCCGAGTACCGCACCCTGGCCATGATGTTCTACGTCCCGCCCCTTTCCCCGGTGGTGTCCACCCTGGAGAAGGCCTTAAGGGTTAGCCAGGGGAGGGAGGGCCTGGTGCGGTTGGACATTCCCGAAACCGACCTGGACTTTGAGGTCTACGAAAGCCTGGAAAAGGCAAGGATGCCGGTGAGGTACCTGGCCAACCTCTTCACTGCCGGCAACGAAAGCCTCATCGTGCCCGCCCTTAAGAAGATGCTGGCGGTGCGCATACTGAAAAGGCAGGAAAGCCTAGAAGGCGGCGTGACGGAGAAGGCCCAGAAGGTCTTGCGGGATGCGGGGCTCACCCTCGAGGAGGCCGAGGCCATCTACCGCCTCACCACCCTCCCCACCTTGGAGGAGCGCTTCGTGTTGCCCCCCTACCACCGGGAGATGGCGGCCGAGGTCTGGAAGGACCCCTTGGCCCACAAGGGGGAGACGGGCTTCGGCTACATCCAGCCGCCCTTGAGGGGGGAGTAGGAGGAAGCCATGGGCAACGGCACCCTTTTGGAAACCTTGGCCCTGGCCCTGGACTACCCCATGCCGGGGCGCCTGGAGGAGCTCTGGCGGCGCTGGATCGGCTGCCCCCGTGGGCCTGCCAAGCAGAAGCTGGAGCGCTTCCTGCGCCAGGTGGAGGAGCTTTCCCTGGGGGAGTGGGAGGAGCTCTACACCCGCACCCTGGACCTCACCCCCACCACCGCCCCCTATGTGGGCTTTGCCGTCTACGGGGAAAGCTACCAGCGGGGGGAGCTTTTGGCCGCCTTGGTGCGGGCCTTTCGGGAGATCAACCTGGACCCGGGGAGCGAGCTTCCCGACCACTTGGCCAACGTCCTCCGCTACCTGGCCCGCTCGGAAAACCCCCTTCCCGAGCTCGTGGAGATCCTGCCCAAGGCCCTCCAAGAGATGCACAAGACCCTCAAGACCCTGGACGCCAAGAATCCCTACCTCCTGGTCCTCGAGGGGGTCCAGGAGGCCTTGCAGGGAGTGTTGGCAGGGAGGTGAAGGATGAACTGGAACACCCTTCTCTTCGGCGTCTTCCCCTACATCGCCCTCACCTTGGCGGTGGCGGTCACCGCCTACCGCATGGTCTATAGGCCCTTTTCCGTCTCCGCCCAGTCCAGCCAGCTTCTGGAGCAAAAGCGCCTCTTTTTCGGCTCCGTGGCCATGCACTGGGGATTGGTCCTGGTCCTTTTGGGCCACCTTCTGGCCCTTTTGCTTCCCAAAGGGCTTCTCCTTTGGAACGCTGTGCCCCTGAGGCTTTACCTCTTGGAAATCACTGGCCTTGGCCTTGGTCTTTGGGCCTTGGTGGGAACCTGGGTGCTCCTCACCCGCAGGATCTCCGTGGCCCGGGTGCGGGCAGCATCCACCTCCATGGACTATGTGGTCCTGGTGGTGATCTTTGTGTCCGCTCTTTCCGGGGTCCTCACCGCCCTTTTCTACCGCTTTGGGAGCTACTGGTTCCCCGCGGTCATGACCCCTTACCTCTGGTCCATCCTAACCCTCCAGCCTAGGCCGGAACTCATCGCCGACCTGCCCTTTTGGACCCAGCTTCACGTCTTTAACTTCTGGGTCTTCCTGGCGGCCTTCCCCTTCTCCCGGCTGGTCCACATCATCACCGTGCCCTTGGGCTACGTCTTGAGGCCTTGGCAGATCGTCATCTGGGTGCGCAAGCTGGCGAGGTGAGCTATGGTCCAAGACCCCGTTCAGCTGGAGAAAGAGCGTCCCGAACGGCTTCGGGTCCTTTGGCTTTCCACCATCGGCTTCACGGTGATGTTTGCCGTGTGGCTGATGTTCGGGGTGCTGGGGGTGCCCATCCGCCAGGAGTTCGGCCTCACGGATGTCCAGCTTTCCTGGCTCTCGGCGGTGGCCATCCTGAATGGCTCCCTGTGGCGGCTATTGGCCGGCATCCTCACCGACCGGTACGGGGGGCGGTTGGTTTTCACCCTTATGCTCTTCTTCACCGCCATCCCCGCCTATCTGGTGTCCCGGGCGGGAAGCTACCAGGAGCTTCTCCTTTACGCCTTCCTGGTGGGCTTTGCCGGCAACTCCTTCAGCGTGGGCATCGCCTGGAACTCCGCCTGGTTCCCTAAGGAGCAGCAGGGCTTTGCCCTGGGGCTCTTTGGCGCAGGCAACGTGGGGGCCAGCGTCACCAAGTTCATCGGCCCCGCCCTCATCGCCAGCATCCCGCCAGCGGGCTACCTGGGGGGGCTGATCCCCGGGGGCTGGCGCTTCGTCCCCTTCCTCTATGCGGTGCTTCTGGTGCTCATGGGCTTTCTCATGTGGTTCGGCACCCCCAGACAGGATAAGCGCCCGGGCCAGGGAAGGCCCTTCCTGGAGATGTTAAGGCCGCTTAGGTACGTGAGGGTCTGGCGCTTCAGCCTTTACTACGTGGTGGTCTTCGGGGCATATGTGGCCCTAAGCGCCTGGCTCCCCAAGTACTACGTGGATGTCTTTGGCCTACCCCTGCACGAGGCGGCCCTCCTTACTGCCCTCTTCATCTTCCCCGCAAGCCTCTTAAGGCCCCTTGGCGGCTACTTTTCCGACCGCTTCGGGGCCCGGCGGGTCATGTACTGGACCTTCGGCATCATCCTCCTGGCCTCGGGGGTTCTCATGATGCCGGAGGGGCACATCGTCCTCTACACCAAGCAGGGGACTAAGGAGGTCATGCAGTTCACCATGAATGTTTGGCTCTTTACCGCTTTGGTCTTTCTGATCGGCGTGGGGATGGGCGTGGGTAAGGCCGCGGTCTACAAGCACATCCCCACCTACTTCCCCAAGGACGTGGGGGCGGTGGGAGGGTTGGTGGGCATGCTGGGGGCTTTGGGAGGGTTTTTCCTGCCTCCCCTTTTCGCCTATGCCCAGGCCTGGACCGGCCTACCCCAGATGACCTTCTTTGTCCTCTTCCTCCTCACGGCCATCAGCTTCCTTTGGATGCACATAACCGTGCTCCAACTCCTGCAGCAGGAGGCCAAGCACCTTAGGAACGAGTTTGAACTGAAAGGAGACCGTCCATGCTGAAGGTAGCTAAGGGTACCTGGATCCCCGAGTGGAACCCCGAGGATCCCAAGCGCTGGGATCCCGCCTTGGCCTGGCGCACCCTGTGGATCACCACCTTCAACCTCACCCTGGCCTTCATTACCTGGTTCGTGGTGAGCGCCTTGGTGGTGCGGCTTCCCAAGGTGGGGTTTGAGCTTTCCACCCTGCAGCTCTTCTGGCTGACCGCCATGCCGGGGTTGGCGGGGGGAACCTTGCGCATCGTCTGGACCTTCCTGCCCCCCATCCTGGGTACCCGCCACCTGGTGACCTTTTCCACCCTGCTTTTGCTCATCCCCTTACTGGGTTGGGGCTTTGCCGTACAGAACACGAATACCCCCTACTGGGTCCTCCTCCTTCTGGCCTTTTTGGCGGGGATCGGCGGGGGGAACTTCTCCGGTTTCATGCCCTCCACCAGCTACTTCTTCCCCAAGCGCCTTCAAGGGACGGCCCTGGGTTTGCAGGCGGGGATCGGCAACTTCGGGGTTTCCGTGGTCCAGTTCGTGACCCCCTGGGTCATCGGCTTCGCCCTCTTCGGCTCCCTCCTGGGGGGTCCTCAGACCTTCACCCCTAAGCCCGGGGTGTCCCAGCCCATCTGGCTGCAAAACGCCACCTTCATCTGGGTGCCTTTTGTAGTTTTGGGGACGATAATGGCCTGGGTTTACTTGCGAAGCGTGCCCGTTCGCGCTAACCTTCGCGAGCAGTTTGATATCTTCCGCGACAAGCACACCTGGATCATGACCAGCCTCTACATCATGACCTTCGGCTCCTTCTCCGGGTTTTCCGCCATCTTTCCCCTTCTGATCCGGGAGGTCTACGGGAAGTTTGACGGGGCCCCAGACCCCTTGAGGTATGCCTTTCTGGGCCCGTTGGTGGGTTCCTTGGCCCGCGTCATCGCCGGGCCCATATCCGATCGCTTTGGCGGGGCCATCGTCACCCATGTCTCTGCCATCGGCATCTTTCTTTCCGCCCTGCTGGTCACCCTCTTCACCCGGCCCACCTCCTTGGAACAGTTTCCCCTCTTTGTCCTTTCCATGCTCCTGGTTTTCTTCTTCAGCGGGGTGGGGAACGCCAGCACCTTCAAGCAGATGCCCATGATCTTCCCGCCCAGGCAGGCGGGAGGGGTCATCGGCTGGACCGCGGCTATTGCCGCCTATGGACCCTTCATCTTTTCCACCCTTGCCGGCTACACCCAGAAGGCCACGGGGGGTTTCACCGCTTTCTTCTATGGCCTCATGGTCTTCTACGCCTTGAATCTCTTCTTGAACTGGTACTACTACGCCCGCAAGGGGGCGGAGAAGCCCTGCTGAGTGCGGGGCCTAAGCAAGGTCCTTCCCCAGATGGGATAGGGATAGCGCCCGGGCAAGGGCACCCTTGCCCGGGCCTTTCCTTGACCCAGGTCATGGCGGATGGGGAAAAGGTGGGGGAGGCTTAAGCCATGGAGCTGGATGTGCGCACCCTACCCCCACGGGAACGGCACCCCAGGATTTTTGCCTTGTTTGACAGCCTAATGGCAGGGGAGAGCTTTGTCCTGGTCAACGACCACGATCCCAAGCCCCTTTACTATCAGCTCATGGCGGAAAGGCCTGGGCAGGTGGAGTGGGCTTACCTGGAGGAGGGGCCGGAGGTATGGCGGGTGAGGATTGGGAAGAGGTAGTTCGGCCCGAGATGAAGGTGGCCGAGGTCTTGAGGCGCTGGCCAGAGCTCCTCGAGGTCCTGGTGGAGGCGAGCCCCGCCTTCCAGAAGCTCAAAAACCCCCTCCTGCGCAGGACCATGCCCAATCTGGTCACCGTGGCCCAGGCGGCCAGGATCGGCGGGCTGGAGCCGGAGGAGCTGGTGGCCCGCCTCAACCGGGCCCTGGGGGTGGAGGCCAGGCCGGAGGCGCCGGCCGCCAGGGAAGGGGAAAGCCTCCTTGGTACCCCACCTCCTCCCTGGCTATCCGCTCCCGTGGGCTTTCACCTGGACGTGCGGCCCATTCTGGAGCAGGGAGGAGAGCCCTTCCAGGCCATCATGGCGGCGGCCCTGGAGGTGGGACCCGGGAAGAAGCTGGTTTTGGAGGTGCTCTTTGAGCCCATCCCCCTTTACAAGGTGTTGGGAAAGAAGGGCTTTTTGGCCTGGTGCGAGCAGCTTGGGGAAAAGCACTACCGGGTGCACTTTTACCGCCAGGAGGTTAGGGAAGAGGAGGGGGTGGTAGCTGGCCCCGCCCCCTTAGGTGAGGCGGACTGGGAAAGCTACCAGGCGGAGGTCTCCATTGAGGAGAACCTCGAGCCCCCCCTGCCCATGATGCGGGTCCTGGAGGCTTTGGGGAGGCTAAAGCCCGGGGAGAAGCTCCTGGTCCACCACGTGCGGAGGCCGGTGCACCTCCTGGCCCGCCTGGAGGAGGAGGGGCACGCCTACCTTCTCAAGGACCTGGGCCCGGGGCAGGTGAAGATCCTGATCCGAAAAGGAGGGTAGGCCTCTTAGGACCATGGGTTTCTGGCATTTCCTCTTCGTCCGGGCGGCCCTTTTGTACCTCATCTACAACGCCCTCCTAGGGACCCTCTTTTACCTTTTCCCCCACATGGTGGGGCCCTTCCGCTCCTCCCATGTGCACGCGGGGCTGGTGGGCTTTTTCCTGCAGATGGTGATGGGGGTGGCCTACTGGATGATGCCCAGGCCGGGGGGCCTGAGGCAGGATCGCCTTGAGGGGCTTACCTTCGTTCTTCTCAACGCCGGCCTGCTTCTTAGGCTCGTCCTCGAGCCCCTCCACTTCCTGGGCCAAGAGGGCCTACGCCCTTGGCTTGCGGTGTCCGGTGGGCTTCAGCTCCTGGCCATCTTGGTCTTTGCCTTCGCCATGCACAGGCGGGTGGTCACGGGGGATATGCTGAGGAAAATGCGGGAGGAAAGGGAAAGGAGGGGAGGGTGAAAAGGGTGGTGTTGCGCGAGGAAGCCCTTGTCCTGGACCTGCCGCCTTTGCCCGAGGAGGTCTTTGCCGACCTTCTTGCCTTTGGCGGCCTAGGGGAGGAGGAGAAACGGACCATGCGCCTGGACGCGGAGAGGCTTTTGGAGGGGGCCGCTTCCTTTGTGGCCGGGGTTTACGACCACTTGGGCCGCCACCCCGGCACCGCCCGGGCCCTGGGCTGGGAGGGTAGGGTGCCGGAGGAGGAGCTTTACCTTAGGCGGGCCTTTTTCTCCGCTTGGCTGGCCCGCGCCATCGGGGTGGACACCTCGGCGGAGTTTGCCCGGGAGGTGTACCGGGCAGGGCTCTGGCATGGGGGCTTGGGCCCCAAGGGAGCCATGATCCCCCCCGAGTACGTGGGCCTTTCCTTTGCCCAGGTGGGGCGGTATGTGGCGGAGAGGGTGCGGGATGTGCGCCCCTGGCTCGTCTACCTCTCTGCCCAGGAGGAGGTGATGCGGAAAGGGTTTGACGCCGCCCTTGCCCTTAGGGAGGGGAAGGCGGCGGTGCGCTTCCAGGCCTTGGGCCTGGCCCACCCCGCCTTGCCCAGGCCCCTTTCCTTGCGGGCGGGAAGCGTGGGGGAGGCTCTCCTTAAGGCCTTTGCCGTGAACCCCGCCCTAAGGGATCTCGCCCTCGAGGCCCTGGCTTCCGAGGAGGAGGTGGGGCTTTGGTTGGAGCCCAAGACCCTCTGGCGCCTCAGGCCCCGCTGGACGGTGCTTTTAAACGGCCGGGATGTGCGCTACCTGGAGGGCCTGGCTACCCCTTTAGGGGAGGGGAGCCTTCTCACCCTTCTGCCCCCGGGCCGCTGAGGGGGCTTTGACCTAGGTCATGGTCAATCCCGAGCGGCTAGGTCAGTATTAAGCCGATGTTGGTCACCGCCCATAACCGCGTGATCCCCCTCTCCATCCCCGGGGGTTTCGTCTTCCTGGGGGAGGCCTTTTTCCTAACGGCAAGCCTCCTATTTGCCCTTCACCCTGAGGCCCTGTTCATACCCCGCCACCCTTGGGGTTTGGCCATGGCCCACCTATTCCTTTTGGGCTTTGGGGTGGGGGTGCTCCTGGGGGCCCTGCACCAGCTCTTACCCGTGGTCCTCGAGGCGCCCCTGTACCGCCCGGAGTGGGGGTATCCGGTGATGGTCCTTTGGGGCTTAGGGGTGGGGCTACTGGCCTGGGGCTTTGTTCAGACTCCCTCCTTGGTCCCAGTAGGTGGAGGCTTGACGCTTTTGGCCCTCCTCTTTTTCGCCTACCATGCTTACCTCACCTTTCGCCAGGCTCCCCGCTGGAACCGGGTGGCCACCGCCTTGGCCTGGGTGGTCTTCTACCTGGTCCTCACCCCCTTTTTAGGGCTTTTCCAGGCACTTTCCCAGCGCTATGGCCTTTACGATCCGGAAAGGCTCGCCTGGCACCTCCTTGCGGGCCTAGGCGGGGTTTTCCTCCTTTCCATCCTGGGCGTGGGGTACAAGCTCCTTTCCATGTTCACCCTCACCCACGGGGTGGATGAGCGGGTCCTGGGGCTCCTTCTTTGGGCGGCCAACCTGGGGCTTCTGGGTCTGACCATGGGGGAGAGGCTGGGCTACCTCCTCCTCCTCCTTTCCTACGCCCTTGCCCTCTACGACACCTGGCGTATCCTCAAAAATCGCATGAAAAGGGCCTTGGATATCGGGGTGCGGCACTACCTGCTGGGGCTTTTCTTCCTGGGGATTTCCCTTCTGGTTCTGCCCTTTAACCCCATTTGGGCTGCTCTTTGGTTTGCCTTGGGCTTCGTGGGGCTGGTGGTGACGGGGATGCTCTACAAGATCCTGCCCTTCCTGGTCTGGACCCACCGGTATGCCCCAAGGGCCGGGAAGGAAAAGGTGCCCCTGCTTAAGGAGATGCTCCCGGAGAGGGCCGGGTATGGGGCGGGGGCCTTGCTGGCCCTAGGGGCGCTTCTTCTTCCCTTCCTTCCCTGGGCGGGGTGGATCTACCTCGCCGGGGTTTTTCCCCATGTTTATGCCCTTTGGGAGGTGATGCGGCGATGAACCCATTGGAGGAACAGGCGTGGAACCTTTTGCGGACGGTCTACGACCCGGAGCTGGGCCTGGATGTGGTCAACCTGGGGCTTATCTACGAGCTAAAGGTGGAACCCCCCAGGGCCTACGTGCGCATGACCCTCACCACCCCGGGCTGCCCCCTGCACGACAGCATGGGGGATGCCGTGCGCCAGGCCTTAAGCCGCATCCCGGGAATAGAGGAGGTGGAGGTGGAGCTCACCTTTGAACCCCCCTGGACCCCAGCCCGGCTTTCCGAGGAGGCCAAAAGGCTTCTGGGCTGGATCTAAGGAAGAGGGGGTTCTTCCCCGGCCACCTCCTTCAGGGTATAGGCGGTGGGGTTTCGCCCCACTATAGGGGCTTGGGCCTGCCCAAAAGGTACCCCTGTCCGAAGGGAAAGCCCAGGTGTTTAAGGTAGGCCAAGACCGCCTCATCTTCTATGCCCTCCGCGATGGCCCTAAGCCCCAGGGCTTGGGCCAGGGCCAGGACGGCGGCCACCATCCGGGCGGCGGGGCCTTGGGGGTCTGGGGGGTTGCCCAGGCGCTGGGTGAAGGCCTGACCCAGCTTGACCCCATCCACGGGAAGCTCAGCCAGACGTTCCAGGCTGGAGTACCCCGAGCCAAAGTCATCCAAGAAGATGCCTACCCCCAGCTCCCGCAGGGCCCAGAGGGCTTGGCTGGCGTCCCGCCCTCTTTCGTCGGGGATTAGGGTGCTTTCCGTGATCTCCAGGACCAGGTTGGCCGGTGGACACGAGGTAGCTTCCAGGGCCTCGGCCACCCGGAAAGCATAGGTGGGGTCCAGGAGCTCCTGGGGGCTTACGTTCACATGGACCTTGAGGCCGTGGAGGGCCTGGTCCTGGCAGGCTTGGCGAAGGACCCAGCGGCCTAACTCGGGCATGAGGCGGTGGCGTTCCGCCAGGGGGATGAACACGGAAGGCGGAGCCAGGCGCCAGCGCAGGAGGGCCTCGAGGGCCACCCTTTGCCCCGTGGAAAGGTCCACGATGGGCTGATAGGCCAGGTGAAGCCCCTTCCCCTGTTCCAGGTCCTCCCGCAGGGCCTCGAGGAGGCCGATTTCCCGCTTCAGCTCCTCCTGTAGCTGAGGTTCAAAGAAGGATAGGCGGTTCTTCCCCTCCCCCTTGGCTTGGTACAAGGCCAGGTCGGCCCGTTTAAGGAGCTCGCCAGGGGAAAGGCCAGGTTCCCCCATGGCGATGCCTATGGAGGTGGAAAGATGGTAGGTGCGCTCCCCCACCGGGCAGGGTAGGCGGGCCACCTCCAGGAGCCTTTCGGCCACCCGCATGGCCTCTATAGGCGACCTGAGATTGGTGAGAAGCACCAAAAACTCGTCCCCCCCTTGCCGGGCCACCAGGTCCCGGGGGCGAAGGGCGGCCCGGAAGCGGGCGGCCATGACCCTGAGCACCTCGTCCCCGGCGGCGTGGCCATCCAGGTCGTTCACCAGCTTCAGCCCATCCAGGTCTAGGCACATGACGGCCAGGTCCTCGGCCCCCTCCTTCAGGGCCTGGGCCAGTTTCTCCAGGAAGAACAGGCGGTTGGGAAGACCTGTTAACGGGTCGTGGTAGGCCAGGTGTTGGATCTGACTCTCCAGCTCCATCCTCCGGAGGAGGACGCCCAGCTGGCTGGCAAAAGCCTGGGCCAGCTCCAGGTCCAAAGGGGTGAAGGCATCCTCCTGTTCAAAGTTGTCCAGGTACAAGAAGGCCTTCCGCTCCCCCGCCAGGTACACGGGCACGGAGAGGATGGCCTTGATTTCCCGCACCCTGCCGGCTTCCTCCATCACCCTGCGCCGTGTTTCGTCCAGGCGGGCGTTGAAGCGCTCCAGGTCCTTCCAGGTGAAGACCTGGGCCTCCTTGTGGCCGGTGAGGGAAAGGGGTTCTTCAGGGCGCAGGCAGACCTGGCGGAGGGCCTCCAGGTCGTAACCCTGTGCCGCCAGGAAGTGGTAGCAGCCGTCCTCCATGAGCACGGTGACGCTTCCCGCCTGGGCCGTGGGGATGGTGTCCAAGGCCGCCTCGAGGATCAGCCCAAACAGGGAATCGGAGAGCCCCTCGGCCATCAGGGTCTCGTAAACCCTAAGGAGGTTCCGACGGAAGGTGTTCCAGCGGGTTTCCCGTGCCCGGGCCTGTTCCCGCTCCGTCACATCCACCCCTAGGGCGAGAACCTCCAGCACCTCTGCCCCGGGCCCCGGTACCGCCAGCAGGATCCATTCCACCGCTTGGCCTTCCTGGCTGAGGAAGGTTCGGGGCCTGCCCGGGACGCTGAGCGCCTCGGCCACGGGCAGGGAAACCCCCTGGGGAAAGGCCCGCTTCAGGCTGGGGTTGGCGTAGAGGAGCCGGCCTTCCTTGTCCAAGCGGGCCAGGTAGAGGGGTGCGGCCTCCAGGAGGTGCCCAAGTCCCTGGGTTCGCTCCCAGAGTTCCATGGCAAGGGCCAGGACCTCGGCCACGGCGCGTAGAAAGGCTTCTTCCTCGGCGGGGAACTCCCTTTCCCGCCGGCAGTCGTCCACCCCTAAAAACCCCCAGAGCCTTCCCTCCACCCAGATGGGCACCACCAGGAGGCTCTGGATGTTCTGGGCCTCCAGCAGGGGCCGCTCCTCCTCGGGGAAGGAACGCACTGGGCCTGCCACCGCCCGGTCTTGCAGGAAAAGGTTCAGCCAGCGCCCATAGCCTGCTTCCCGCATGGGGAGGTTTTGCAGGGCGGGGTTGTGCAGCTGGGGGGTGGTATCGGGCCCCGCCCACTCCGAAAGCTGGCTGGTGTACCAGATGCCCTGGCGCTCCTCGAGGCGGAAGAGGTAGGCCCGCTGGGCCAAAAGGGCCCGGCCCACCGCCTCCAAGGCCTGCGGGAGCCCGTTCAGCCCCTTTCGCAGGAGGGGAAGAAGGGCTTGGAAAAGACCGAGGCCCCAGTTACCGTCCATGGCTAAGCTAGGTCCAGTATACCGCTCCTTGGCGTAGGTTCAACCCACCATGACCTGGCCCCGGGCCTTGGCCTCGTACATGCGGGTATCGGCCGCAGAGAGGAGCTCGTCCTGGGTGGTCCCGTCCTCAGGGTAGCTGGCCACGCCGATATTCACCCCCAAGCAGAGCCCGTCAAAGCAGAGGCCCTGGATGGCCTTGGCGTAGCGAAGGGCTGCCGCCACGGCCCCCCTCTTTGGGGTATGGGGGAAGATGGCGGCAAACTCATCCCCGCCCCAGCGGAAGAGGCGGTCGCCGTTGCGCCTTTCCCTTTCCATAACCTCGGCCACCCTGATGAGGGCCAGGTCCCCCACGGCATGCCCAAGCCGGTCGTTCACCGCCTTGAAGCCCCTTAGGTCCAAGACCGCCAGGGAAAGGGGATGGCCGTAGCGCTCGGCCCGCTTGAGCTCTTCTTGGAGGAAGCGCTCAAAGGCCCGACGGTTTCCAAGCCCCGTGAGGGGATCGGTGAGGGCGGCCTCCTCCAAAAGCTTCCGGGCACGCACCTCGTGGAGGAGGGTGGCCAGGGGGGCAGCGAAGAAGCGGGCAACTTCCAGGGAGTCCTGGCCGAAGGCCTTAGGGTCGTGCAGGCTGTCCAGGTTTAGGTAGGCCAGGACCTCCCCCTTGTAGGGGATGGGCAGGCAAAGGTTGGCCTTAATCTCCAGAGCTTTGCCCGCGGTGTCGATCACCTCTGGGGGAGCCGTCTGGTGGCTGATCTCCGCGATGGGCTTTTCCTCTTGGCTTAGGATGCGGGGCTCGCCCTGGCGGGCCTTGTGGGGCCCTAGGCCGTACCAGAGGAGCTGGTCCTCCTGGAGGAAGGCTACCGCCCGTAGGCCTTCCAGGTCATAGCCCATGGCAGCCTTGTACCGGTAGGCCCCATCCTCCCACACCAGCAGGCTTCCCGTCTCCGAACCGGGTACCTGGCGAATGGCCTCTTCCAGCACGCGGGGGTACAACTCCTCTGGAGGTTTTTCCAAAAACTCCAGGAAAAGACGGTTGACCGCCTCGTGCCGGGCCTTTTCCTGTAAGCGCTCCAGGCCAAGGCCCAGGGTGCGGCAAGCCATGAGGAGAAGCTCTATCTCCGCCTTGCGCCAAAGGCGCTTTGCCCTCTCTCCCACCACCAACACCCACCGGCTCCTCGGGGCTCCGGGGGTGAGGATGGGGAGGGCGGCCAGGGTATCCCAACCCAGGGCCTTCAGGGGGGGTATGGCCCCGGGTTCCTCGGTGTAACGGGCGGTGAAGAGGGGGCTTGAAGTCTGGTACACCTTCCAGGCCAGGCCTTGGCCGTAGGGAAGGCCTTCCTCCAGCACCTGGAGGAGGCTGGGCTCGTTCACCCCGTGGTGCGCGAGGGCCTTCATGCGCCCCCCTTGGGCCTGCCAGAGGGTTCCCGCCTCTAACCCTAGGGTTTGCAAAAGGAGGTGCAGGGCCTTCTCCCCGGCTTCCTCCAAGGTGCGGGCGCTGTGCAGGCGCTCGGAAAGCCCTGCCAGGAGGCGGCGTTCCTCCAGGTCGGCCAGCCGGTCCAGCTCTAGGCTCACCGCTTGGGCAAAGCGCACGAGCCCCTCCACCTCCTCCGGGGCGAAGGGATGGGGGCGTTCCAGGTTGAGCACGGCCACCACCTCGCCTCGCTCCCAAAGGGGCAGGGCCAGCTCGGAGAGGACCTTTAGGTGGGGAGCGGCGATGTAGCCTGGCTCCTTCCGCACGTCGGGCACGTGGACGGGTTGCCCTTCCCGGAGGGCCCGGCCCAGCACCCCCGTGGCCGGGACTTCCTCCAGCTCCAAGGGAGGGACGCTGGCCAGGAGGCGGAAACCTTGGCCGGTGGGAACCCAGACCCCCACGTGCCCCCCGGTTCCCAGGGCGGCGAGGCGTTCTGGGAGGCTTTGTAAAAGGGCGTGGCGGTTTTCCGCTTGGGGCAGGGCCTCGAGGGCCTCGGCCAGGTAGCGCTGGCTTTTGGCCAAGGCCTTGGCCCGGCGGTGAGCCTTTCGCAGGCTTTCCCCGATAGCGTGGGCCAGCCAGGCGGAAAGGAGGAGGATGGCCAGGGCCATGGGGTGAAAGCCGGGAAAGAGGAGGAGAAGCCCGGTGGAGAGCAAAGCCGCCAGCAACCCCAAGGGAAGCCCGTACACGCTGGCGGTGCTGGCGGTGAGGATCATGAACCAGGGGAGGATGTAGGGGTCTGGATAGCCCAAAACCCCTGCCAGGAGCCCCAGGAGGAGGGAGCCCAAGGCGATCACGGGGTAGGGCAGAGGCATGTTTGCCCTAGTCTATCCGGCAACCCCTTTCCTGCCTAGGGGGTGGGGGCCAGGGCCAGGTAAGCCAGAGCCCTTTGGGCCGCCCTCTTTCCCGAGCGCACCACCTCGGGCAGGCCCACCCCCTCCAGGTAGTTCCCCGCCAGAAAGAGGCCCGGGGCCTTGACAAGGCTCATCTCCAGCCTTTCCATGCGCTCCAGGTGCCCCACCCGGTAGGCGGGCATGCCCTCGGGGAAGCGGAAGACCCAGGTGCGTGCCGGGCGCACTTCACGGCCCAGGAAAAGGCGGAGGTCCTCGAGGGCCACCTTGGCCAGCTCCCCTTCCGAAAGCCGCGCCACCTCCCCGGAGAAGTAGGCGCGCACCAGGCTGAACCCTTCCGGGGCCCTTCCTGGCCACTTCCGGTGCGTCCAGGTAAACCCCCTGGCCCGGTATCCCTCCCCTTTGGCTACCAGAAGCCCATGCCCTTCCACGGGCAACTCCTCCCCAAAGGCCAGGCTCACCGTGGCGGCCGGGGTGTGGGGAATGCCCTTGAGAAGGGCCGTGGCCTCGGGAAGGAAGGGCCTTAGGAGGTGGGCGGCCACCGGGGCGGGGGTGGCCAGGACCACCGCCTCCGCCTCCAGGGGTCCCCTGGGGGTGTGAAGGCGGTACCGGCCCCCCAGGGGCTCGAGGGCCAGGACCGGTGTGCCCAGGAGGGTTTTTTCCGCCACCTCCTCAGAAAGCCTCCGCGTTAAGAGGGAAAGCCCTTCCTGGAAGGAAAAGAAGAGGCTTCCCCCTTCCCGGCTACCCCGTGCCCTTCGGGCCCGCATGGCCCCCAGGATGAGGCTCCGGTGCTTCCTTTCCAGATCCAGAAGCTGGGGGAAGGCGGCCTTCATGGAAAGCTCCTCCGGTTCCCCCCCGTAGATGCCCCCCGCCAGGGGCGCCACCAGGGCGGCGAAGACCTCGGGGCCCAGCCTCCGTTCCACGAACTCCTTTAGGCTTTCGTCCTCCTTGCTTCCCCGGGGGAGGATGAGGTCGTACAGCGCCCTGAGCTTTCCGGATAAGGAGAGGAGGGAGGTGCGGTAGAGGCCCTTGAGATCCCCGGGGACGATTTGCAAAAGCCCCTCGGGGAGGGGATGGGCTTTCCCCTTGCGCAGGATCAGGGCTGCGGGCTTGGCGGGCAGGGTGCCGATGGGGGTGAGGCCGAAGCGCTCGGCAAGCTCCAGGACCTCCTTTTTGTAGCGCACGCTAGCGTCCGGGCCCCCTTCCACCAAAAACCCCTCCCCCTGGTGGGTGCGCACCTTCCCTCCCAGGCGCAGGCTGGCCTCCAGGAGGAGGAGGTCCACCCCAGAATCCTTTAGGGCCAAGGCGGCGGAAAGCCCCGCCCATCCTCCCCCCACCACGGCTACTTGAGCCACGCCGCCTCCACCAGCTCCTTAAGCACCTGGATGTAGTCCAGATCGGCGTTGAGGCTCCGGGCCCGGACAAGCCTCAAGCCCACCTCGCGGGCGGTGGCTTGGGCCTCGAGGTCCAGGTCGTAATAGACCTCCAGGTGGTCGGCGGGGAAGCCCACCGCCTGCACCACCGCCTCCTCAAAGCCCTCCTCCCTTAAGGCCCTGAGGTGCTCGTTGACGTCGGGGCCAAGCCAGGGCTCAGGGGTGCGGCCTGCGGACTGGTAGGCCACGCTAAAGCGGGGCAGGGCAAGCCTTTTGGCGATGAGTTCCGCCGTCCTCTCCACCTGGCGGGGATAGGGGTCGCCCCGTTCCACGGCGGCAAGGGGGATGGAGTGGGCGGTGAAGATGTACGCGGCCTTCCTGGGCTCCTTGAGCCGCCAGATGGCCTCCTCCAGCCTCCTGGCGTAGGCGGCGATCAGGCCAGGATGGGCCTCGTAGCTTTCCACCCAGAGCATCTCCATGGGCTCGGGGAGGGACTTTAGGGCGGCCTCCACCTTCTCCTGGTACTCCGCCACGCTCCTTAGGGAGTAGTGGGGGGCTGCCACGATGGCCACCGCCCGCCTCACCCCATCCTCGTGCATGGCGGCGATGGCCTCCCCGATGGAGGGGTGCCAGTGCTTGGTGCCCACGTAGACCCGGGCCGGGCCCTGGGGGGTGCGGGGGCCGAAGGGGCCCAGGAGGCGCTTGGGGTAGGAGGGGGCCTCGAGGTTCAGAAGCGCCTGGAGCCGGATGGCCTGGGCCAGGGTGATCTCGTTGAGGGGGCTTTTCCCGATGGCGTCGTAGCGCTCCTCCAGCTCCCGCAAAAGTTCCTCCGAAGGGCGCCTTCCCCGGCGGATGTCGGTGTAGTAGGGTTCGATCTCTTCCGGGGTGTAGGGGGTTCCGTAGGCCATGAGGAGTACGTTCATGCCTCTTCCTCCTTTTCCTTGAGGAGTTCTACCACATAGCGCACGTGTTCCACCGGGGTGCCGGGTAGGATCCCGTGGCCCAGGTTGAAGATGTGCCCGGGCCGGCGGGCGTTTTCCCCAAGGATCCTTTCCACCTCCCGCCGGATCACCTCCTTGGGGGCAAAGAGGACCACGGGGTCCAGGTTGCCCTGGACGGGGGTTTCCCCCAGCACCTCCCGGGCCCAGGGAAGAGGGGTGTGGTGGTCCAGGCCGATCACCTCCCCCCCGGCCTCCTGCATCTCCTTGAGAAGGCCCATGGTCCCCACCCCGAAGTGGATCACGGGCACCCCCAGGGGCCTCAGCTCCTGGAAGAGCCTGGCCATGTGGGGCTTCACATAGCGGCGGTAGTCGGCAGGGGAAAGGGCCCCCACCCAGGAGTCAAAGACCTGGAGGAGGTCGGCCCCTGCCTCGGCCTGGGCCTTCAGGTAGCGGGCCATGGCCTGGGTGAGCTTCTCCAGAAGTCGGTGCCAAAGGGCTTCCTCCCGGTACATGAAGGCCTTGACCTCCTTGAAATGGCGGCTTGGCCCGCCCTCAATGAGGTAGCTGGCCAGGGTGAAAGGAGCCCCGGCAAAGCCGATGAGGGGCACCTTAAGCTCCCTTTTCAGCAGGCGGATGGTCTCCAGGACGAAGGGCACCGCCGCTTCCGGCTCCAGGGGCCTTAGGGCCTCCACCCCCTTGGGATCCCGGATGGGCCGGTGGATGACGGGGCCTTTGCCTTCCACCAGGTCCAGCTCCACCCCCATCCCATAGAGGGGGGTGGTGATGTCCGCAAAGAGGATGGCGGCGTCCACCCCCAGTTGCCTCACCGGAAGGAGGGTAACCTGGGCGCAGACCTCGGGGTTTTGCACGATCTCCGGTAGGGTGTAGCGCCGCCTGATCTCCTGGTACTCCTTTTGGTAGCGCCCCGCCTGCCGCATGAACCAGACGGGGGGCCTCGAGGTGGGCCTGCCCCGGGCCGCCTGGAGGATGAGGTCGTTCACGCCCTTCATGCTAGCATGGGGCATGCGCTTCCCTTTTCCCCTCCTCCTATCCTTAGGCCTGAGCCTATCCCCTTGGGTCCAGGCCCAGGAAGACCCCGTGGTGGCCCAGGTGGGGCCAGAAAGCATCACCAAAGGCCAGTTTGAGCTCCGCTTTGGCCTCTTCGCCAAAAGCGCGCTGCGGCAGCTTGGCCTGCCCGACTCCGAGGAAACCCGGGCCCTCCTTGCCCAGTACCGGGCCCCTTACCTGGAGGCCCTGGCGGAGGAGCGGGCGCTACTTTTGCTGGCCAGGCGCCAGGGTTTCTGGCCCTTGCCCGATAGCGTGGAGGCCCGGGTGGCCCAGCTGGTGAGGGCCTTCCCCGAAGAGGAGGCCCTGCAGAGGGCCCTGGAGGGGGCAGGGGTGCCTGACCTGGCCACCTACCGCACCCTGCTTTCCGAGGCCATGGCCCTCGAGGCCCTGGAGGCCCATTACCGCGCGCAGCTTAAGGTTTCCCCGGCGGCCCTGAAGGCCCTTTGGCTCCTGTCCCCGGAGTACCGCCACCCCACCCTCTACTGCGCCCGGCACATCCTGGTGCCCACCCTCGAGGCGGCCAAGGAGGTCCTCGCCCGCCTGGCCAAGGGGGAGGCCTTTGCCCAGGTGGCCCAGGAGGTTTCCCAGGACCCTGGCTCCAAGGAGGCTGGGGGGGATCTGGGTTGCGAGCCAGAGGGCACCTACATCCCCACCTTTGAAAAGGCCCTGCTGGCCCTGAGGCCCGGGGAGGTTTCCCCTCCCGTGGGGACGGAGTTTGGCTTCCACGTGATCCTCTTGGAAAGGCGGGTACCCCCGGGCCGCTACCCCTTGGAGGAGGTGGCGGAGGAGCTGGCCCAAGGGGTGAAGGACAAGGCCTGGGAAAGGCTGGTCAGGTTCCTGATCCGCCCCTATCCCATAGCCCTTTTCCCCGAGCGCCTATAGCGTGAGGAGGAGGGCCGCATCCCCCCGGGGGGCAGGGGCCAAGGCCAGGGCCTCCCCAGGGGCGTAGACGCCGCTTTGCCCCTCAAAGCTTAGGCCCAGGATTGTTCCGTTCAGCATGGGGTTAAGGAGAAGCCTTAGGTTCTCCCGGTCCCTTAGCCGTTCCCTGGCGCAGGCCAGCCACACCTCGCCCTCTTTCCTGGACCTATCCCAGGGCCAAGGCCTTTCCCAGGGGGCGGGGTTGGCGGAGGGCTGCAGGAGGATTTCCGCCCCCTGGGCGTCCAGCCGGGACAGGTGCTTCTCAAAGAAGCCGTCCAAGCAGATTAGTATGCCAACCCTACCCGCCCGGGTTTCCACCAGGTGGGGGCCGAAGGTGCCCCGCCTGAGCCAACGCTCAGGGGGTGTGAGTTCCATCTTGGGCACCTGGGCCAGGAGGCGGCCCCTGGGGTTAAAGAAGAGGGCCAGGTTTTGAAAAAGGGGGGTGCGGGCGAACCGCCCCCGGGCTAGCTCCTCCTCATAGGGTGGGGAGAGCAGGGTGCCAGAGAGCAAGTAGGTGCCAAAGGCCCTGGCGGCCTCGGCCATCACCTCCCGGAAAATCCCGTAGGCCCGCCGGGCCCGCCTCCAGGGGAGAAGGGGGTTTTTCAAAAGGTCCCCGGCACGGAGATCCCCTTCCAGGTGCAGGAGGAGGGGAAGCCCGAAGAGCTCGGGGAAGGCGGCCAGGCGGGGGGAGGGGGTGCCCTCGAGGGGGCCTAGCAGGGAGAAGACCCGCTCCCGGAAGGCTTTTTCCGTGCGGTAATGCTCGGGCTTGGCCTCCGCTTGGATGGCCAAGAGGGTGCGGAAGGGCACCCCTTCAGTCTAATGCCCCTGGGCCAGGCTCTGGGCCACGATGAAGGCTCCCATGACCACCAGGAAAAGGGCAAAGCCCCGCCTCAGGCCTTCCTGGGGTAGCCGCACGGCAAGCCGGCCGCCCAGGAAGCTTCCCAGGGTCCCCACCCCCACGAAGAGGAGGGCCACCCCATAGTTCACGGCCAGGCCCAGCTCGGGCAAAAGGTGCAGGTACTTGTAGAAGCCGGCAAAGGACTTGAGGGCAATGATGAAGAGGCTGGTGCCGATGGCCAGGTGCATGGGAAGGCCCCCCAGGAGAACCAGGGCGGGCACGATGAGAAAGCCCCCACCCACCCCCACAAAGCCGGTGAGGGCCCCCACCGCCAGCCCGTCCAGGAGGATCTTCCAGGGCTTGCGGCTTCCTTGGGCCTTGGTCCTCAGGGGGCTCGGCCGGGCCATGAAGTAGGCGGCGAGAAGCATGACCAGGGCGAAGGTGAGAAGCTGCACCTCCCCGGAAACGAAGCGGGAGAGCCAAGCCCCCAGGTAGGTGCCCGCCATCCCTGGGAGGCCGAAGAGGAGCACGTTGCGCCAGTCCACCAGGCCCCTTAGGGCATAGGGCAAGGCTCCCAGGAGGGCGATCCCCCCCACGATGAGGAGGCTTTCGGCGATGGCTTGCTTGGGAGGCTCCCCCAGGAGGTAGACGAGAACGGGCACCGTGAGGATGGACCCTCCCGAGCCCAAGAGACCCAGGGAAAGCCCGATGAGGAGGGCGCCCAGAAGGGCCAGGCTCATCGCTCCACCGGAAGGCCCGCTCCCATCCAGGCGTAGGTGCCCCCCTCGAGGTTGTACACCCGTTCCCCAGGGAAGCCCTGGCCAACCAGGTAGTCCGCCGCTACCCCCGAGCGGTTGCCGGAGTTGCACACCAGGAGGATAGGCCGGTCCTTGGGCAGCTCGTTAAGCCGTTGGGGCAAGGAGGAAAGGGGGATATTCACCGCCCCGGGCACGTGCCCTTCCACGTACTCCCAGGGCTCCCGCACGTCCACCACCAAGGCTTCCCCTAGGAGCTTTTCCGCCTCGTGGGGGCCCACCTCCTGGTATGGGGTGGCGGTGTAGCCCACCTCCACCGGGCTGGTGTCCACGGGAAGCCCTGCCCGGTACCAGCGGACGATACCCCCCTCGAGGTTGTAGATGTTCCCGTAGCCCTGGGCGGTGAGCCAGGCGGCCGCTTGCCAGGAACGGTTTCCCGTGCGGCAGTAGAGGACCACGGGTTTGTCCTTGGGGATCTCCCCGTGGCGGGCCATGAACTCGGAGAGGGGAAGAAGGCCCGCCCCGGGAATGCGGGCCTGGGCGTACTCCTCCACCTCCCGCACGTCGAGGAAGGTGACGCCTTGGTCGTAAAGCTTCTTGGCCTCCTCAGGGCTAAGGTCTTTAACCTGGGCTTCGTACATGATGCCTCCTTTGGAGTAGGGGGAAACCGGGCTCATGCCCCGGCTTCCCCACTGGGCGCTTAGGCGCCCACCAGCTCTTCCCCTTTGGCCACCGGAAACCCTGCCTCCTGCCAGGCCTTGATTCCCCCGGTGAGGTTAAGGGCGTTCTTGAATCCGTGGGACAAGAGGGCGCTGATGGCGGTGCTGGAGCGATCCCCGCCCACGCAGTGGACCACGAGGGGCTTGTCCTTGGGGAGCTTGTCCAGATGGGCCAGAACCCGCCCCGCATGGATGTTCAAGGCCCCGGGGATGTGCCCGGCCAGGTACTCGTCCCGGCCCCGGACGTCCAGGATCACCGCCTCGCCCCGCTCCCACAGGGCCTTGGCCTCCCGGGCCGTGATCTGGGGCACGGTTTCCAGCTCCCCGTCCGCGTACCCCTGCAAGCCCGGGATGTACCCCACCACCTCGTCCAGGCCAATGCGGATCAGGGCCCGGGTCAGGGCCTCCACCTCGGAGGGGTGGGCCAGGAGGATCAGGGGCCGGTCGTAGGGGAGGAGCCACCCCGCCCAGGTGGAGAAGTTTTTCCCCGCAGGGATGTTGATGGAGCCCGGGATGTGTCCCCCGGCGAAGGCAAACTTGTCCCGGGTGTCCACCAGGATGGCGCCCTCCCGCAGGTAGCGGTCAAACTGGGCCTTGGTGAGCCGGCCCGGGTGGGGGATGCCTCCCAAGACGGGCATGCCATCCCGGTTCATCCGTTTCATCTCCTTGAAGTAGGTGGGGGCTTCGGGTTGGCCCGCAAGAAGCGCCTTTACAAAGCCCTCCTCGTCATCCCTTTCCAGGTACTCCGCCCACCAGGCGTAGCGCCTTTCGTAGCCCACGGTGGTGGCGGGAAGGGCCCCCAGGGCCTTGCCGCAGGCCGAGCCTGCCCCGTGGCCCGGCCAGACCTGGACGTGGTCGGGAAGGGTAAGGAACTTCTCCTTGAGGCTTCGGAACATGCGCCGGGCCCCGGGCAAGGCGGTGCCCTTGATGCCGGCGGCTTCCTCCAGAAGGTCCGGCCGGCCGATATCCCCCACGAAGACGAAGTCGCCTGTGAGGAAGAGAAGGGGTTCGTCCGTCACCGCCCCGTCCCCCACCAGGAGGGAAATGTGCTCCGGGGTGTGCCCGGGGGTGTGCACCGCCTTTACGCGGATGTTCCCCACCCGGAACTCATCCCCGTCCTTAAGGAGGACATAGGAGAAGCCTTCCAGGCCCTTGTACTTCCAGTTTTCATCCCCCTCGTCGGAAAGGTAGAGGGTGGCCCCGGTGGCCTTGGCCAGCTCCCGGGCCCCCGAGAGGTAGTCCGCGTGGATGTGGGTTTCGGCGATGGCGGTGATGCGTAAGCCCAGGCTTTCTGCCAGCTCCAGATAGGTGTCCACATCCCGCTTGGGGTCCACCACCAGGGCCTCCCCGGTGGCCGCGCACCCCAGGAGGTAGCTCATCTGGGCCAAACCCTCCTCGTAGATCTGCCTGAATACCATGGCTTCACCTCCTGAATGGGACTATTGTCCCCACGCCGCCTAAGATACCCCATGGGGGTACTAGGTGTCAATAGGAGCACGGTGGGTTCGGGTCTATTCTTTAGGGGAAACATCTGCTATATTTAGCAAAGGATGTACCCCTACGGGGGTATCCAGGAGGAGACGATGGCGCTATTGGGACCTAAGGAGCAGGAGATCGTGCGCGAGCGGCTTTCCAACCTGATGCGGGACGTGGAGCTGGTGCTTTTCACCGATACCTCCACCCTGATCGCCCCGGGGAAGGAGCCCTGCCTCTACTGCAAGGAAACCAAGCAGCTTTTGGAGGAGCTGGCGGCCCTTTCCGACAAGCTTTACCTGGTGGTCTACGACCTGGCTACCCCGGAGGGCAAGGAGAAGGCGAAGGAGTACAAGGTGGAGGCTCCCCCCACCCTGATCCTGCGGGAGAAGGGTTCAGAGGCCATCAACCTGCGCTACCGGGGGATTCCGGCAGGGTATGAGTTTGCCAGCCTCCTCGAGGACATCGAGATGCTGGGCCGCGACGGCCACGGCCTGCCGGAGAACGTGGTCCAGGAGCTCAACAACCTTCCCGAGGAGGTGGTCCTCCAGGTCTTCGTCACCCCCACCTGCCCCTACTGCCCCCAGGCGGTGCGCACCGCCCACCGCATGGCCTACGCTTCCCCCAAGGTGTGGGGCGAGATGATCGAGGCCAACGAGTTCCCCGAGCTCTCCAGCCGCTACCACATCCACGGGGTTCCTGACACCATCGTGAACCATGGCAAGGAAAGGGTTCTTGGGGCCCAGCCTCTTTCCCAGTTCCTCCAGGCCATCCGCAAGGCGGTGGGGGTGAGCGCCTAACATGACCCGGCGGGCGGTTATCGGGTTTTTTGCCTTCCTGGCCCTGGCGGCCTGCGGGCCCAAGGGGAGCTACCAGAACGTGGGGCCCCGGGAGCTCTACCAGGCGGTGGACCAGGGGGCGGTGGTGGTGGACGTGCGCACCCCCCAGGAGTTTGCCGAGGGGCACGTCCCCGGGGCCATCAACCTGCCGGTGGAAGCCGTTGCCCAGTGGGCGGATACCCTTCCCAAGGACAAGCCGGTCTACCTCTACTGCCGTAGCGGGAACCGTAGCCGCCAGGCGGCGGAGTACCTGAAGCGGAAGGGGTACACCAACCTCTATAACCTCGAGGGCGGGATCCTGGCCATCCAAAGGGAGGGCTTTCCCTTGGTCCGCTGATGGATGCGGTGCAGGTAGGGCCATTGGCCATCCCCTGGGCCAGGTTCCAGGTGTTCCTGGCCCTTTTGGCCATGGTGGCGGTGGCGGAGGTCCTGGCCCGAAGGGTGGGTAGGAGGCTCGCTTCCTGGACCTACAACGCCATCCTTGTGGGTTTTCTTGGGGCACGAATGGGCTTCGTTCTGGAGAACGCGTCCGTTTACGCCCGGGATCCCCTTTCCATCCTCTACGTGTGGCAAGGGGGGTTTGACCCCCTTTGGGGTATCCTGGCTGCGGGGGGGTACACGCTGATGGCATTACCCAAGAACCTTTGGCGGTATGCCCTGTTCGCCGCCTTGGCGGCGGGCTTGGTCTTTGGGGTCTTCCTGGTTCAGAGGCGGGGAGGGGAGGAGGTGGGCCTACCCTCCCTCACCCTCACCACCCTGGGGGGTACGCCGGTAAACCTCCAGGACTTCCGGGGGAAGCCTTTGGTCCTGAACCTCTGGGCCACCTGGTGTCCTCCTTGCCGGCGGGAGCTGCCCATGATGGTGCGCCTAAGCCAGGAGCACCCGGAGGTGCGCTTCGCCTTCGCCAGCCAAGGGGAGGGGCCGGTGGTGGTGCGGAACTTTCTGGAAGAACAGAGGCTTGCCCCCGAGTGGGTACTCCTGGATCCGGAAACCCAGCTTTCCCAGGCCCTGAAGACCCAGGGCCTCCCCACCACCTTCTTCTTTGACCGGGAAGGGCGCCTGGTGGCCCGCCACCTGGGGGAGCTTTCCGAGGCCCTTCTCCTTGGGTACCTGAGGGTTTTGCGCTAGCTCCCTGCGGAAAGAAGGGTTTCCTTCCCTCCCACCACCGTCTTCAGGTGCACGGGCCGGCCCCACAGGCGGTGGAGATTCTCCAGCACCGCCTGGGTCTTCTTCAGGTCCAGCTCCACGCCCTCATAGGCGTGTTCCAAAAGAAGCTCTCCGCGGTTCCCATGGTTGGCGTCCACCAGCTCCACGATGGGGTAGCCCCCGTTGGTGAGGCGGAAAAGGAGGGCTTTCTTGGCCTCGGCGAAGCGGGGAAGGTCCTCAGGGGAAAGAAGCCTTTGCCTGAGGGCGAACTCGGGGGTCAGGAAGGTATCCAGGAAGCTCAGGTCCGTGTGGACGGTGCGCACCTGGAAAAGTTGCTTTAGCCCCAGGCCGGTGGGCCTTTCGTAGGCGAGCCGCTCCCCTAGGGGCAGGGCCTCGTACTCCGGGCCAAACCGCCCCTTATCCCAGCGTTCCTCCACCTCCCTAAGGAGCAGGTAGCCCAGGCGGTAAGGGTTGAACCCATGGGGGGCGAGAAGCCCCGCCTGGAGCTCGGCGAACTCCAGGGCCTCCTCTGGGGAGAGGAGGGGGAGGAGGAGGCGGGTGTGCCAGAAGGTGGCCCAGCCCTCGTTGAGGATCTTGGTGGCGGCCTGGGGAACGTAGTACAGGCTTTCCTCCCGGATGATCTCCAGGATGCCCTTCTGCCAAGGGGCCAAGGGGGCGTGTCGGGCCAGGAAGCCCAGGATGTCCCGGGTGGGCCTGGGGGGAAGGGGGGTAGGGTTGGCCCCTTCCTCGGCCTCCCTTGGGGGCTCGGGTGGGGGGTTCACGTAGGGATCCAGGTAAGGGCGCACCCGGAGGCGGTCGGGTGGCCTTTCCTCCGTATTCTCTTCCGCCCGCCTTTGGATGTAGAGGGCGTGGGGATCGATGAGATTTTCCAGGGAAAGGGCCAGGTCCAGAAACTCCTCCACGCTTCTCGCCCCATACCGCTCCATGGCCCTTTCCACGAAGGCCGCATGGTGGGCCATCTCCGCTTCCATGTCCTTGGGGATGGGCTTGAAGGCCAGGTTGTTCTGAAAGAAGTCGGCATGGGCGTAGACGTGGGCCATGACCAGCTTCTGGGCGAGAAGGGTGTTGCCCTTGAGCAGGTAGGCGTGCACGGGGTGGGTGTTGGCTACCAGCTCGTAGACGCGCCCGAGGCCGTAGCGGTAGGTTTCCCGGTAGCGGAGGTACTCGCTGCCGAAGCGCCAGTGGGGATAACGCCGGGGAAAGCCCCCGTAGGCGGCCAACATGGCCATCTCCTCCGGGCCCACCTCCTCAAAGAGCACCGGGGGGAAGGAAAGCCCTTGGGCCAGGGCTCTTTCCCGCAGGATCTCAGCCCAGCGCCTTAGCTCCTTGCGCATCCTTTAGCCTCCCAAAAGCCGCCTCAGGGCCAAGGGCAGATCCTCCTTACCCTTCACCTCCGTGGCGGCCAGCCCTTCCTCCTTGCCCAAGGCTTCCCTCAGGTCCTCCAGGAACCGCCCCTGGCCGTAGGGCCCCTGCACCTGGGCGTACCCGTAGAGGGCCAGGGTGGGGAGGAGGCGCCTTAGGGCCTCGAGGGCCACGGGGGTATCCCCCTGCCAGTTCTCCCCGTCGGAAAAGTGGTAAAGGTAACGGTTGTAAAAGGACTCCGGGTAACGCTTCAGGATCTCCTCCGCCAGGAGGAGGGCGCTGGAAAGCCTCGTTCCCCCGCCTTCCCGGGCCCGGAAGAACTCCTCCTCCGTTACCTCCCAGGCCTCGGCGTCGTGGAGGAGATACCGCCTTTCCAGGCGGGGGAAGTGGCGCTTGATCCAGAGGGTGATCCAAAAGGAAAGGGTCTTCACCAGCCTAAGCTCCTCCTCCCGCATGCTGCCCGAGACGTCCAGGGCAAAGAGGACCACCGCCTGGGCGTGGGGACGGGGTTTGCTCCGCGGGGCCTTGTAGCGGAGGTCCTCCCGCTCGGGGACCAAAAGCGGCTCTTCCGAACGGTACTCCCCGGTAATGAGGGCCCGCTTGAGGCTCTCCTTTAGGGTACGGCGCACGTGGCGGAGGCCCCTTGGCCCCTTGCGGGCTATGGTGGTGTAGCGGAAGGCCTCCTCCGTAACCTCCCCCTCCCCCTTGGGCCTGAGCCGGGGAAGCCTTAGGGCCTCGCCCACTAGGTCCAAGAACTCCTCCAGCTCCAGCTCGGCCACGGGCACGTGGCCCGCGGGGCCCAGGCTGTCCGTCCCCGGGCCCCCAAGGCCCAGGTCTTCCCCCAGGGGCTCCCCATAGACGATCTTGGGAAGCTCCAGCTGGGGCAGGGGTATGGAGACCAGGCGGCCTTCCACCTGGCCGAAGAGCTCCTCCCGGGTTAGAAACTCCCGGGCCTTTTTCTTAACCTCCCCGCGAACGATCTCCTTAAAGCGCAGGAGGTCCCGCTCGATGGGTCTCATCGCTCACCCCGGGCGAAGATGGAGGCGGCGAACTCCAAAACCCCGCTGGCGCAGCGCTCGCAGTAGCCGTGGTCGCGGATCAGGCGGACCTTGACCACGTCGATCTTGGCCTGGGTTTCCGGGTCCACCACCCCCGAGACCAGGGCGGAAAGGCGGATGGTGTCCTTCTGGTCGTCAAAGAGCTTGAGTTCCAGAGCCCGGCGTAGCCTGTCGTTATCCTTGTAGGTGAACTGCCTCCCTTCCAGGGCTAGGGCGCCGATGTAGTTCATGATCTCCCGACGGAAGTCGTCCTTGCGGGACTCGGGGATTTCTATGCGTTCCTCTATGGAGCGCATGAGCCTTTCGTTGGGGGGCTCGGGGGCACCGGTGTAGGGGTTTTTCACCTTCTCCCCCAGCACGTAGGCCTTCACGTGGTCGATGTAGTTGTGGAAGAGACGGTTTAGGGCCTCCTCGTCGGCGGCGATGGCCCTTTGCACCTCGTTTTTCACGATCTCCGCGTACTCCGCCTTTACCTCCTGCAAGAGGGCCTTGTACCGCTCCTTGGTCTTCTCGTCGGAGATGAGGGAGTGGTGCTTGAGGCCCTCCTCCAGCTCATTCATCACCATGAAGGGGTTAATGCAGGGCTCCTCCGAGGTGACCAGGACGTTGGAGATCTTGTCCTGGATGTAGCGGGGGCTGATGCCCTCGAGGCCCTCCCGCTTGGCCTCGGCCATGAGCTCCCGCACCGCCTCCTCCGTCCAGCCGGGAAGGAGCTTGCCGTCGTAGAGCTTGAGCTTTTGCATGAGGGTAAGCCCGGCCCGCTTGGGAGGCTCCAGCCGGGTGAGGACCGCCCAGGTGGCGGCCATCTCCAGGGTGTGGGGGGCGATGTGCTTGGCCCTCACCTTGCTGAAGTCCCGCTGATAAATCTTCACCTCGTCGGAGACCCGCAGGATGTAGGGAACGTCGATCTTGATGGTGCGGTCCCTCAGGGCCTCCATGTACTCGTTGGCCTGGAGCTTTCGGTATTCCGGCTCGTTGGTATTGTGGCAGACAACGTTCCCCACGCCGCAGACGAAGTTATGGAGGCCTTCGCACTCAATGTCGTAAACCCACTCCGCGAACGCTTTCCGGGAGTGTACTCGAGCCTGGAAGCGGCGGTGGCGGCCGCCTCGCTTACCCTCTCCCGAAACAAACCGAATCCGGTAGGCCGGGGGCCGGCCAGGCCGCTCCTGCCGATAGACGCTATAGTCGTGGCCCAAAAGCGTCGCCAGGGTACCCACCTGAGCGGCCAGCATGGGTGAGATCGTCTTGAACTCAAAGAAGCGGGCACGGTAGTCGGCCGAGGCGGTCCGGTCAAGCTCTGCGGAGAGCTTACGGGAACCGTCGGTGCGCATCAGCTCGTTAAAGGCGTGCTCAAGGAATGGTCTTGGCAAGCGAAAGAGGAAGTCCGGAAGCCTCTTCGAGGCCGCGTGTTCGCCGCAGTGGTGCCGCGCGAGCACGGCGATGGCCTGCGAACCCAGGTAGAGTCGCCATGCCGAATCGTTCTTGGCGCCGGCGTCTATGTAACCGTGTGCGGTTGTAATGCGGGCGTAACTCCTACGAACCCGTTCCAAATCGTTCCGGTCCGCATGGCTAATCACGATGCCGCCGTTTTTGCCGTTTACGTGGCCCTCGGTGGCGTACCAGATGAGGACGGTGAGGAGGTCCTTGAGGGCAGTCTCGTCCCGAAGGGGATGGTAAACCGCTCGGACCTCCGTTGCGTGCCGTGGGAGGGCGAGCCTTGCCCACCCGGGACGGGCAGGGCGCGTCAGGGGCCCGCTGCCCACCACTGCGCGAACGTCTTCGCGGATGAAGCCGTCAACACCTTCCACAACGTCCACAAGCTCCTCTTCTGCCTTTAAGGCGAGATCCACATGGATCCGGCGCACGGCCGCGATCTCCCGGCGCTCCTCCGGGTAGAAGGTCTGCCCGTCGCGGTCATATAGGGAGTGGTTGGGAGTGGTCTCCACCGCACCCCACTTCTGGGAGGTGGTGAGCATCACGCCTGTAAAGCGGTGCCGGAAAATCGACCGGACCCGGGTCCAGCGCGTCTGACCCGACGAGAAGTCGTGTGCGAGCACCTCGAGCCCCGTGGGGTCGTGACCGAACCTTTCCCAAAGGCCCTGGACTGTTGTCCACCCCGGGATACCCCGGTAGCGGTACAGGATGGGCGTGTCCCCGGAGACGCTATGACCCAGGATGATCTCGTCAATGTCCGTCTGGGCGAACTTCTTGGACTTGATCTTGTGCTCCTGGCTGGCGGTGAGGAGGTCGTAGAGGAAGGCCACGTCCAGTTTGAGGATCTCTATGAACTCCACCAGGCCCCGGTTGGCGATGTTGAGCTCCCCGTCAAAGTTGAAGGCCCTGGGGTCGGAGTCGGAGCCATAGATGGCCACCTTGCGGTAGTTGATGTCCCCGGTGAGCTCGGTGGAGTCCTGGTTCTTCTCGTCCTTGGGCTGGAAGGTGCCGATGCCAACGCGGTCCTTCTCCGAAAGGACCAGTCGCTTCACCACGATCTCCTCCTCCAGCACCTTGGCCAGATCGCCCCCGTGGCGGGCCAAGGCCTCCCGCATCTGGAAGCGGCACACCGGGCAGAGGTCCCCTTCCACCTCGAGGGGGTAGGGGTAACTGGGGTGAAGCTGCCTAAGCTCCTCCAAAAACTCCTCTCGGATCTCCTTGGGCAGGAGGAGGAGGGGCTCCTCGTGCATGGGGCAGGGAAGGGGGCCTTCCTTGGTCTTCCAGTAGAAGGTGAAGAGCTTTCCCTCCTCCGTGCGGCTATAGGCCTCGAGGCCCTTCTTGAGAAGCCGGGCGATGGTGCTCTTGGCCGAGCCCACGGGCCCGTGGAGGAGGAGGATGCGGCGCTCTGGCCCCAGGCGGTGGGCGGCGGCCTTCAGGGTGGCCACCAAGCGCATGAGGGGCTTGTCCAGGCCGAAGATGGCATCCTTTCCCCCTTCAAAGGGGTCATCAAAGAAGCGGTAATGGAGGAGCTTCTCCTTGAAGAGGGTGTACTCCTCCACCCCGTGGGCGAGGATCATGTCGTGGACCCGCTGGAAGCTGGTCCTCAGGGGCCGGGGATCCCTCTTGAGAAGGCCTAGGTATTCGGCGAAGGAACCTTCCCAGCTCAGGGCCCGGTAGGCCTCGAGGTCTTGACGGCGGCGGATGCGCTCCAGTTCGTTCATGGACGCCCTCCTTCATACCGGCCAGGGACGTGTTTTGATAGCTCTGCCCTTATTGTAGCAGGTTCTGGGCGAAGAATGTGGCCCCGGTTCTAGCCGGGGAAGGGGACTTGCGCTAGGCTTTTCTAGGTTCTTGAGATCTCGTAAAACCCCCGGGCGTTGTGGAGGAAGTGGGCCAGGATGCCGGGAAGAAGGCTTCCCGTAAGAAGGTAGGTGAGCCCGAAAAGGAGCCCGGCAAGCCCGGTGTAGAGGGGATAGGCCAAGGCCCCCCTAGGGGCGGGGTGAAGCAGGGCGAAGGCCAGGGCTTGAAGGAAGAGCCCCACGGGCCCCAGCCAGGCCATGAGGAGGCTTTGCAGGAGGCCCCGGAAGAAGACCTCCTCCGCCACCCCCGAGAGGAGGGCGAGGAGAAGGAGGATGGTGGGTCCCACACCCGCCCGGCGCAGGGCCTCTCCCAGGGCCCGGTGGAGGCCTTCCGCCTCCCGGAAGGAGGAGGGGAAAAGGTGCCTGACGGTTTCCTCCAAGGCGGCCAAGGCTAGGAGGAGGCCCAGGGCATAGAGGAGTTCCCCGGGGCCTGCCTGGCCAAAGGGGAGGCCCAAGAGGAGCATGCCCAAGGCCCCAAGGAGGAGTAGCCCTCCTTGGAGGGCCAGGAGGAAGCCTAGGGGTGGGGGGACCAAGGCCCTAAGGCCTACTCCCCGCCCAGGGCGAAGCCCTGGTCCAGGAGCCTCCTGGGGTAGGCGCGGAAGGCCAGAAGGGTTTCCGTGCGCTCCACCCCTTCCAGGGACAGGATCCCCTGGGTGACGGCATCGTCCAGCTCCTCGAGGTCCTTAAGCCGCAAAAGGGCCACCAGGTCAAAGGGGCCCGTAACCGAGTAGACCTCGGCCACCTGGGGGAGTTCGGCGATGGCCTCCCCCAGGGCAGCGATCCGGTCCCCGCGGACGCGGATGAGTACGAAGGCGGTGATCACCCCTTTATCCTACCTCCAGGATCAGCTTGGGCCGGAAGCCCAAGGCGTCGGCGGCCACCAGGTGGAGGGGAATGCCCCGGTACTCCTGGGGAAGCTTTTCCGGGTCCGCCCCGTGCAGGTGGCCGTAGACGATGGCCTGGGGCCTGGCCTCCGCGGCCAGCTCCAAAAGGGGGGTGGCCTCCCCCTTGGGGCCGAAGGGGGGGAAGTGGAAGGCCACCACCAGGTGCCGGTAGGGTTTCTCCTTGAGGTCCTGTAGGGAAAGCTTGAGCCGCTCCACCTCCCGGGCGAAGATCCTTTCGTCCTCCGGGGTGGCGGGCGGGTACTGCCAGCCCCGGCTTCCCGCCACCCCTACCCCCTCCAGGACCAGGGCGTCGTTTTGCAGGGCGTACATCCCTGGGGGGAGCACGGCCCGCAGCCGGCTTATGGAGGGCCACCAGTAGTCGTGGTTGCCCTTTAGGAGCACCTTTTTGCCGGGCAAAGCGGCCAGGTCCAGGAGGTCCGGCAGGGCCTCCCCTAGGCGCATGGCCCAGGAGATGTCCCCAGGGACGATCACCAGGTCCCCTTCCGCCACCACCTCCCGCCAGCCCCGGAAGAACGCCTCCGGGTGGCCCTGCCAGTTGGGGCCAAAGATGGTCATGGGCTTGGGGTTGAGGCGGGAGAGGTGGGGGTCGGCGATGGCGAAGACCCGCATGGGCCTTAGCGTACCCTATGGGTATGGAAAAGGCCGAGGCCCTGGCCTATGCCTTGAGGCTCCTTGGCAGGCGGGCCATGACCCGGGCCCGCCTAAGGGAGAAGCTCCTTGGCCGCTTTTCCGAGGGAGAGGTGGAAGGAGCCCTGGCCCGCCTCGAGGATCTGGGCCTACTGGACGACCGGGCCTTCGCGGAGGCCTTCGTGGCCACCAGGCGGAAGTACGGTCCCCATAAGCTTCGCTTTCTCCTGAAAGCCCAGGGGGTGCCGCAGGAGGTGGTGGAGGAGGTCCTTGCCGCCTATGGGGAGGAGGAGAGCCTGGAGGCGGCCCTAAGGGTCCTCCGCCGCTACCCCCGCCGCCAGGACAAGGCCAAGGCGGTGCGCTTCCTTCAGGGCCGGGGTTTTCCCCTTCCCGTGGCCCTGGAGGCTTACCGGCTTGTCAAGGAGGAGGAAAGCGGGTAAAAAGAGCCCATGCCCGAGGTGCGCGCGGAACGCTTTATCCAGGCGCCGGCGGAAAAGGTGTATGCCCTGGCCAAGGACCTGGAGGGCTTAAAGCCCTACCTTAAGGAGGTGGAGAGCCTCAGGGTGCTCTCCCACGAGGGTAACCGCACCCGGAGCGAATGGGTGGCGGTGGCCATGGGCAAGAAGGTGCGCTGGCTGGAGGAGGAGGAGTGGGACGACCAGAACCTCAGGAACCGTTTCTACTCCCCGGAGGGGGATTTTGACCGGTACGAGGGCACCTGGGTCTTCCTGCCGGATGGGGAGGGGACCCGGGTGGTCCTGAGCCTCACCTATGAGCTCACCATCCCCATCTTTGGCGGGCTTTTGCAGAAGCTGGTGCAAAAGCTCATGCAGGAGAATATAGAAAGCCTTCTTAAGGGCCTGGAGGAACGGGTTCTGGCTTCCTAGTTGCACACGGGGCCCTTTTGCTCTACCATGGGCGTGAAGCCGCCCATGTCCTTCCAAAGCGGGGTGGCCCAAGAGCTTTCAGGAGGTCAAAGTGGAAACGTTGCGCGTGTCTTCCAAGTCCCGCCCCAACTCCGTGGCCGGCGCCATTGCGGCGCTGTTGCGCACCAAGGGGGAGGTGGAGGTGCAGGCCATCGGGCCCCAGGCGGTGAACCAGGCGGTGAAGGCCATCGCCATCGCCCGGGGGTACATCGCCCCCGATAACCTGGACCTGGTGGTCAAGCCGGCCTTCGTGAAGCTGGACCTGGAGAACGAGGAGCGGACCGCCCTTAAGTTCAGCATCAAGGCCCATCCCCTGGAGTCTTGAGGCCGGAAAGCCCCCGGGCCCTGGCCGTGGGCATCCTCCTCGAGGTGGAGCGGGGCGGCAGGGCCCAGCTGCTTCTGGACCGGGCTCTGGACCGACTGCCCTGGCCAGAGCGGGATAAGGCCTACGCCACCCACTTGGTGTACGGGGCCCTTCGCCGCCTTCGGTTTCTGGACTTTCTCCTGGAGCCCCACCTCAAGAGGCCCCATAGGCTTCCCCCCCGGGTGCGCTGGATCCTGCGCCTGGGGGCTTGGGAGTGGCTTTGGGGTAAGGCGGACCATGCCCGGGTGAGCCCCTGGGTGGAGGAGGCCAAGAGGGTTTCTCCCCGCCTGGCCGGCTTGGTCAACGCCGTGCTCCGCCGGCTGCACCTGCGGGAGGCCCCGGAGTGCGTGCGCTTAAGCCTTCCCGACTGGCTTTGCCTGGCCTGGCGGGATTTCTTTGGGCAGGTGGCCTTCGCCCAGGGTTTCAACGAACCCGCTCCCCTCTTCGTCACCGCCTACCGCCCCGTGGAGGGATTAAGGCCAGGCCCTATCCCGGACAGCTACCTCTGGGAGGGAGGAAAGACCGACTTTTCCGCCCTAGGCCTGCAGCCCCAAAACCCCGCCTCCCTCTTTGCCGCCCAGCTTCTAGACCCCGCCCCGGGAGAGAAGGTGCTGGACCTATGTGGGGGTGCGGGGCTTAAGGCCTTTTACCTGGCCGCCAAGGGGGCGGAGGTGGTGTCCTACGACCTGAATCCCAAGCGCCAGGAGGCGGGGGAGAGGACGGCGAGAAAGCTGGGGCTTAGGGTGGCCTACCGCACGCAGGACCTGACGGAGCCCCTTTCTGAGAAGGCGAAAAAGGTTCTTCTGGACGCTCCTTGCACCGGAACCGGTACTTTCCGTTCCCACCCCGAGCTGCGCTACCGCCTGGTTGCGGAGGACCCGAGGCGCATGGCAGAGTTGCAGCTTAGGCTCCTGGAGACTGCCGCCCGGGCCACGGAGGAAGGGGGGATGCTGATCTATAGCGTCTGCACCCTGACGGAGGAGGAAGGGGAGGGGGTGGCCCAGGCCTTTCTCGGCCGGCATCCGGAGTTTGTGCCCGAGCCCACTGCCTGCCCCTTTCCCGTGCTCCGATCGGGCCTGGGCGTCTACGTGGCCCCGGAGGGAGGCTTGGATGGGTTCTATTACCTGCGCCTGCGGAAGGTAAACTTTAAAACATGAAGCTGGCGTTTGTGGGCCTGGGCAAGATGGGGAAAAGCATCCTGAAGGGAGCCCTGGACCGGGGTTTCCTCAGGCCCGAGGAGGTGGGGGTGGTGGGCCGCACCCCGGAGCGCACCCGGGAGCTGGCCGAGGCCTTTGGCCTTCGCCCTTTAGCCCTCAAGGAACTCGCCCAGGCGGAGCGGGTGCTTCTGGCCGTCCAGCCTCGGGACTTCCCCCATCTGGCCCCGGAGATCGCCCACCCCGGGGTGGGGTACATCTCCATCATGGCCGGGGTGTCCACGGCGGTGCTTTCCCGCAGGCTGGACACCCGGCGAGTGGTGCGGGCCATGCCCAACCTGGCGGCCATCATCGGGGAGAGTTCCACCGCCCTTACCGCCTTAAAGGAGGCCCGGGAGGCGGGGGACCTGGACTTTGCCCGGTCCCTTTTCGCCACCGTGGGGGATGTGTACGAGATCCCCGAGCACCTTTTTGATCCTTTTACCGCCATGTCCGCCTCCGCCCCCGCCTATCTGGCGGTGGTGGCGGAGGCCTTGGCCGATGCGGGGGTGAAGATGGGTATGCCTCGGGCCCTGGCCCTGCGCCTGGCGGCGGAGGCCTTGGCGGCCACGGGGGAGCTCTTGAAGGGCCGCCATCCCGCCCAGCTCAAGGACGAGGTGGCCAGCCCTGGGGGAACCACCATCCACGGCCTCCACGCCCTCGAGGCCCGTGCCTTGCGCGCCGCCTTCTACGAGGCGGTGGAGGCGGCCACCCGGCGTGGGCACGAGCTGGGCGAGGCGGAGTAAGGGGATATGGGAATGGGGTTTTGGCGGTTCCTCTGGGCGGCGACAGCTTTCCTTTCCCTGGCCCTGGGCCAGGTCTTCCCTCGGGAAGGGGGGCGGTACCTGTACTCCGATGGCACCCAGCAGGAGCTCCTTTCCACCCCCGAGGGTTTCCGCCTCCGCTACTGGAAGGAGGGGCGGATGTTCCGGGAGGACCGGCTTAAGGGGGGAGCCGAGGGGTTTTTTCTCCTGGGGGTGGGCTTGCCCGAGGGGTACTTCCCCTTCACGCCCCCCCTTCTTCTCTACCCCTCGAGGCTGGAGGTGGGGCTTTCCTGGGGGGGAAGCGCCCAGTTTCGCGGGCAGCGGGTGGCCCTTTCCGCCCGGGTGGAGGGCATAGAAGGGGTAAGGGTAAAGGCCGGGGCCTTCAACGCCTACCGGGTGCGGGTGGCCTACACCACGGAGAAGGGGGGTACGGACCTCAAGGAGATCTTCCTGGTTCCGGGCCTGGGGGTGGTGGCCTACCGCACCGGGGAGGTCTGGGTGGAGCTTTTAAAGCTCCCAGAGGCCCCTGCCCCTAGGCCTTGGCCCTGAGGTAGTAGCGCAGGATTTCCCGGTACATGCGCAGGCGGTGGAGAAATCCCGGGAAAAGCCCCCGCTTTTCCTCCTTCATCACCTGGCTCACCCCGGGGAGGGGCAGGTAGAGGACCCGCCAGCCCGCCCTTTGGGCGTGGCGGGTTAGGAGGAGCTCCAGGTCGTAGCGGGCCTCCTCCAGGCCCCGCACCCTTCGCAGCTCCTCCGTCTTCAGGGCCCGCTGCCCCGAGAGGAAGGGGGTGAGGCGCATGGCCAGGTCCGTAGAAAGCCTCCCCCCCTGGAAGACACCCACCGTCATCTCCACCCTTCCCTCCGCCACGGGGGCTAGAAGGGACTCCAGATGGTGGGGGGCAAGGCCCAGAAGGTCCGCGTCCAGGAGGAGGACCAAGGGGGTGTTTACCCGTTTCAGCCCTTCGGCGATGGCCCCACCCTTGCCCCGGTTGTGGGGCAGGCGCACCACCTGGGCCCCGGCCTTGGCCGCCTCCTGGGCGGTCTGGTCCTCTGAGCCGTCGTCGGCCACCACCACGGGCAACCCCGCCTCCTTGGCTACCCGCACCACCCCTGCCACCGTGGCCTCCTCGTTGTAGGCGGGGATGAGGACCGTGGCCTCCATCTAGCCTCCGAGAAGCCTCCTCAGGTCCTGGAAGGTGACCAGGATGACCAGGAGGATGAGGAAGACGAAGCCCAGGTAGTGGACCATGGCCTCCTGCTCGGGGCGGATGCGGAGGAATCGGGAGAGGAAGAGGAGGAGGATGCGCCCGCCATCCAGGGCGGGGATGGGCAACAGGTTGAAAAGGGCCAGGGAGAGGTTGATGGCCACGGTGAGTTCCAGGAGGCGGAAGGGCCCTTCCTGGGCTGCCCGGCCCGTTTCCGCCACGATGCCCAAGGGCCCCACCACCCCGCTATCCGGGCTTCCCGCGAGGACCCCCAAAAGCCCCCCCACCAAAGCCTTAACCATCTGGGGTCCGAAGGCCAGGGAGCGGGTCACCGCCAGGCCGAGGCCCTCGAGGAAACCCACCTTGCGGAAGGCCACCTCGGGCTGGTACACCACCCCTAGCCGCTCCATGCCCTCCTTCCAGGTGAGGGAGAGGGTGAGTTCCCGCCCCTGGCGGCGCAGGGTGAGGGTGTGTTCCCCAGGGGTCTTCACCCGTTCAATCCCCTGCGCTTGGGCGAGGGGTGTCCCGTCCACGGCCACCAGGATGTCGCCGGCCTTTAGCCCCGCGCCCTCCGCCACGCTCCCCGGGAGGACTTCCAGGATCACCGCCCTTCCCGTGGGTTCCGGTACCCCTTGGGCGCTGAAGAGGTAGGCGAGAAGCATCCAGGCCAAGAGGACGTTCATGATGACCCCGGCCACCAGGACCAGGAGCTTTCCAGGGAAGGGAAGGGCGTCGTACCCACGCCCCCGCTCCTCGGGGAGGAGGCCTTCGATGTCCGCGTACCCACCCAGGGGGATGGCGGATAGCCGCCACTCGGTTCCCCAGGCTTGCCGCCTGAGGAGGACGGGGCCGAAGCCCAGGCTGAAGGCCTTGACCCGAACCCCTTGGGCCCGCGCCGCCAGGTAGTGCCCCAGTTCGTGCACGAAGATGCTTACGCCGATGATGATCAAAAACCAAAACAGGCTCATGCCCACCTCTTGGCCTCTTCCCGGGCCCAGGCATCCACGGCGAAGAGGTTCTCCCATGTTAGGGGAAGGGAAGGGGTGTTTTCCAGAACCTGGGCCAGGATCTTTGGAATCTCGGTGAAGGCGATCTTTCCCGAGAGGAAGGCCTCCACCGCCACCTCGTCGGCGGCGGAGACCGCCACCTGGGCCACCCCTCCCCGCCTTCCCGCCTCGTAGGCCACCTCCAGGGCGGGGAAGCGGTTGAGGTCGGGCTCCAAAAACTCCAGCACCCCGGGGAGGGGGAGGTCCCGCAAGGGGGTTTCCGCCCTTTCTGGGAAGGTGAGGGCGTACTGGATGGGAAGGCGCATGTCCGTGGGGCCCAGCTGGGCCTTGAGGCTGCCGTCCACCAGGCGAACCAGGCCGTGGACATAGGCCTGGGGGTGGACCAGGACCTTGATCCTCTCCAGGGGAAAGCGGAAAAGCTCCTTGGCCTCGAGGACCTCCAGACCCTTATTGAAGAGGGTGGCGGAGTCTATCGTCACCTTAGGGCCCATGCGCCAGCGGGGGTGGTTTAGGGCCATGGCCGGGGTGACCCGGGAGAGGTCTTGCGGCTCCTTTAAGAAAGGTCCGCCGCTGGCCGTCAGAATAAGCTCGGCCACGTCCTCCCGCCTCTCCCCCAGGAGGGCCTGGAAAAGGGCCGAGTGCTCGGAGTCCACGGGGAGGATCTCCGCCCCATGGGCCTCCACCTCCTGCCAAAGGAGGGGCCCCGCCGCCACCATGGCCTCCTTGTTGGCCAAGGCCAGGCGTTTGCCGGTGCGCGCCGCCACCCGGGTGGGGGAGAGGCCGGCAAGCCCGGGAATGGCGGCCACGGCCACCTCCGCTTCCAGGGAGGCCACCTCCTCGGGGGTGCCAAGCCTTAGCCCAGGAAAGTGGGCCTTTAAAGGCCCGTGAAGGCTTTCGTGGGCGGCCACCAGGAGGGGCCTCCACTCCTCTATCTGCCGGGAGAGCTCCTCCAGGTTTTGCCCGGCGGCTAGCCCCACCACCCGAAAGCCCCGCCAGCGGCACACCTCCAGGGCCTGCCGTCCTATGGAACCCGTGGAGCCCAGGATCACCACCCGTTTCATGTGAAGAGCACCACCAAAAAGTAGGTGAGGGGGAAGGTAAAGAGAAGGCTGTCGATCCGGTCCAAAAGGCCCCCATGCCCGGGAAGGAAGTGCCCCGAGTCTTTCACCCCACAGTACCGCTTCAGCATGGACTCCACCAGGTCCCCAAGCTGGGCGGCTAGGGAAAGGAGGAGGCTGAAAAGCCAAAGTTCCAGGAGGCCAAAGGGGAAGACCTCCCGTACCAGCCCGGTGTAGAGGGCTAGGGCCAGGAAGCTTACCGCAATCCCCCCCAAGGAGCCTTCCACCGTCTTGGCGGGGGAGATTTCCGGGGCCAGCTTTTGCCGGCCCAGGGTGCGGCCCACGAAGTAGGCGCCGATGTCGGTGGCGAAGCTGGCCACCAGGGGAAGGGAAAGGGTCCATAGGCCCAGGGTGCTGTCCGGGGTTTCCCGCAGGAGGAGCACGTACCCCAGGCTCCAGGGCAGGTACAAGAAAGCCATGAGGGTGAAGGCGAAGCGAGTGAGGTCGGCTCCCTTGAGAAGCTCGTAGCTGAAGCTCCCCAACAGGAAAAGCCCCAGGGCCACCTCCCGCCAGGGCACCTGGGGAAAGTGCCAGTAGAGCTGGGGCAAGGAGAACAGGAAGAGAACCAACCCTCCACCCAGGAGGAAGGGCAGGTTTAGCCCGATGCCCCTTTTGGCCAGCATGTCCCGTAACTCCAGGCTTCCCAACCCAAGGACGAGGACCAGGGCGGGCAGGATCAGGGGTAGGCCCGCCCACAGGACCACCAAGAGCACCAGGACCCCAACCAGGGCGGAAAGAACCCGGGTGGGGAGGTCCTCCTTACCCTCCATCCCCCCTCCTTCCAGGAAGCCCTGGGGGTGTAGGGTCAACCTTCGGCAAACCGGCCACAAGGAATCGGCGATGGGGCGATCCCGGAAGCCTTAGCCCAGGATCTCCTGCTCCTTCTTCTCCAAGAGCTCGTCGGCTTTGGCGATGAATTCGTCGGTAATCTTTTGGATCTCCGCCTCCGCCCGCTTGGTGTCGTCCTCGGAAAGGTGGAGGTCCTTGGAAAGCTTTTTCAGCTTCTCCAAGGACTCCCGCCGGATGTTGCGGATGGCGATCCGGCCCTCTTCGGCGTAGTGGCGGGCGGTCTTCACCAGCTCCTTGCGCCGTTCCTCGGTGAGGGGGGGGATGTTGATGTACAGGGCATCCCCCTTGTTGGCGGGGTTCAGTCCCAGGTCCGAGTCGCGGATGGCCTTCTCTATGGCCTTTAGGGCGTTTTGGTCCCAGGACTGCACCACCAAGGTCTTGGCGTCGGGAGCGGTGACGGTGGCGATCTGGTTCAGGGGCACATGGGTGCCGTAGTACTCCACCTTGAGGTGGAGGAGCAGGGCGGGGTTGGCCCGCCCGGTGCGAAGTCCCGCCAGGTTGTGCTCCAGGGCCTCGAGGCTCTTTTGCATGTGCGCCCTTGTTTCCGCGTAAAGCTCTTTCAGGCTCATGGCACCTCCTTCAGGCATGGATCAGGGTACCCACCTTTTCCCCCTGGATGATACCCACCAAGGCGCCCGGTTTAAAGATGTCAAAGACCACGATGGGAAGGCCAGCCTCCATGCACAGGGTGATGGCGGTGGTGTCCATGACCTGCAAACCCCGGTTTAAGACCTCCAGGTAGGTGAGCTCGTCGAAGCGTACGGCGTTAGGGTTCTTGCGGGGGTCATCGGAGTAGACCCCGTCCACCTTGTTCTTGGCCATGAGGACCACCTCGGCCCCCACCTCCAGGGCCCTGAGGGCGGCGGCGGTGTCCGTGGAGAAGAAGGGGTTGCCGGTGCCGCCCCCGAAGATCACGATCCGCTCCTTCTCCAGGTGGCGCAAGGCCCGCCTGCGGATGTAGGGCTCGGCCACCTGGGTGATGGTGAGGGCGGTCTGGACCCGGGTGGGGATGCCCAGGGACTCCAGGGCGTCTTGCAGGGCTAAGGCGTTCATGATGGTGGCCAGCATGCCGATGTAATCCGCGGTCGCCCGGTCCATACCCACCCCCTGCCTCGCCCCCCGCCAGAGGTTCCCCGCGCCGATCACGATGGCCATCTGGACCCCGGTGTCGTAGGCCGCCTTGATCTCCTGGGCCAGGGCCTTGGTGGCCTCGGGCTCGATGCCGAAGCCGTTTGCGGTCAGAAACTCGCCGGAAAGCTTAAGGAGCACCCTTTTGTACTTCATGGCTTCGCTGATCCCCTAACCGGATTTACAAAACCGGGGCCCCTTTGGGTAAGGGCCCCGGTTCCCAGCATGGCCTACGCCCCCAGCTCAAAGCGGCAGAACCGCCGCACCACGATGTTTTCCCCGGTTTTGGCGATGGCCTGCTGGAGAAGCTCCTTCACCTTCACCTTGTCGTCCTTAACGAAGGGCTGCTCCAGGAGGGCCACCTCTTCCAGGTACTTCTTCAGACGGCCCTCGGCGATCTTCTCCGCGATCTGGGCCGGCTTCCCTTCATTGAGGGCGGCCTGGATGTAGACCTGCCGCTCCTTTTCCAGCTCCTCCGCGGGGATCTCCTCGGCGGAAACATAACGGGGGTTCATCATGGCGATGTGCATGGCCAGATCCCGTGCCAGGTTCTGGAAGATCTCGTTCCGGGCCACGAAGTCGGTCTCGCAGTTGAGCTCCACCAGAACCCCCACCCGCTGGTTGTGGTGGATGTAGTGGCCGATGACCCCTTCCCTAGCCTCCCGCTCCGCCTTTTTAGCCGCCTTCATGGCCCCCCGCTCCCGGAGGAGCTGGACGGCTTTTTCCTCGTTCCAGCCGGCGTCCTCGAGGGCCTTCTTCACATCCATCATGCCGGCCCCTGTGGCCTCGCGCAGCTTTTTGATGAGTTCCATCTGGCTCATGCTTCCACCTCGTCCTCGCCGAAGTCGGATTCCCCCTGGACCTGGGCTTCCGCCCTCTCGGCCTCCTCCACCAGGGCGTAGGAGGGGGAAGGTTCCACCACCCCGCCCCGGGCCTGGATGATGAGGTCCACGGCCCGGGAGACGATGAGCTGAATGGAACGGATGGCGTCGTCGTTGCCGGGGATAATGTAGTCCACCAGCTCGGGGTCGGAATCGGTGTCCGCCAGGGCCACCACGGGGATGAAGAGCTTGCGGGCCTCCCGCACGGCGATGGCCTCCTTGGTGGGGTCCACCACGAAGACGGCATCGGGAAGGCGCTTCAGGCGGCGGAAGCCCGAAAGATACTTGTGGAGCCGGTCCAGCTCATGCTTTAGGCGCACCTGTTCCTTCTTGGGCCGATCCTGGATCTCCGGGGAGGCGAAGAGGTTCTCCAGCTCCTCCAGGCGGTTCACCCGCTGGGAAATGGTCTTGAAGTTGGTTAGCATCCCACCCAGCCAGCGCTGGTTCACGTAGGGCATCCCCGCCCGCTCCGCTTCCATGCGAATGATGTCCTGGGCCTGCTTTTTGGTGCCCACAAAGAGGATGGTGCCTCCCCGCATGGCCAGGTCCTCGAGGAAGCGGAAGGTGCGCTCCAGCTCCACCATGGTCTTCTGCAGGTCGATGATGTGGATGCCGTTGCGCTCCGCATAGATATAGCGGCCGAACTTGGGGTTCCAGCGCTTGCGCTCATGGCCAAAGTGGACTCCAGCCTCCAAAAGTTCCTTCACGCTGATGTTTACAGGCATATTCCTCCCATTCGGGGAAGGTTGGGCTTGGCGTTTCCTGTGCGCCGTCCTCTTTCCCGCAGGACCTTCCCCTGCCTGCGGGCTGGTCCGGCACACCTCTCCGATTATAGGGGGAAGACGGGCTTTGCGTAACCCCCCCTTTTGGGCTATACTCCCCTAGGCATGGGGCGGTAGCTCAGAGGGAGAGCACCCGCCTTGCAAGCGGGAGGTCAGGGGTTCAAATCCCCTCCGCTCCACCAAGTCCAGGACGCAAAGCTTTACCCCCCGGTAGCATGGCCGGGGGGTTTCATCTACATATGGGGTGGGCTGGTCTCGGGTCCGCGTCCGGGGTGCCCCAGGTCCCATCGGGTATGGGCCTTCGAGCGTGATACTTCTCCACGTGGGGTCTTTTCTGCTGATCCTGTCCCGGAGTGGTAACGGGGCATGCACATGGGGATAAGGGGAGAGAGGGGATTCAAAATGGATAATCCCCCGCCCTAAAGGCCGGGGGGTCCTTGGCGGAGAGGGCGGGATTCGAACCCGCGAGGCAGGTTTAAGCCCGCCTACACGATTTCCAGTCGTGTCCCTTCAGCCACTCGGGCACCTCTCCAAGTGCCAAGCCTGAGTTTAACAAGGCCGGTTTTTAACGTCAAGTAAGCTGGTGGTGTGCGGGTGGTGGTGGCCCACGAGAACTTGGACTTTGATGCCCTGGGCTCCATGGTTCTGGCAGGAAGGCTATTCCCGGGGAGCATTCTGGCCTTGATTGGGGGCCTCGAAGGGCCCCTAAAGGAGATCGCCCCCCTTCTAGAGGATCGTCTGGACCTGGTCCCGGCCGCGGACGTTCCCGTGGCCAAGGTGACCGAGGTGATCTTGGTGGACAATGCTCGGCCCGAGCGCATCGGTCCCTTTAAGGGCTTGGTGGGTCGGGTGCCCTTTTTGGTCTATGACCACCACCCCCGGGCACCGGGGGATGTGCCCGCGGTGGGGGGGAGGGTGGCCCCGGTGGGGGCCACGGTCAGCCTCCTGGTCCCCCTGATCCGGGAGCGGGGTTTGGTCCTCACGCCCCTGGAGGCCACCTTGGCCTATGCGGGGATCTGGGAGGACACCGGGGGGTTCAGCTTCCCCTCCACCACGCCCCAGGACCTCGAGGCCGCTCACTTTTTAGCCCAACAGGGGGCGGAGATCCCCCGGGTACGGGAGTGGGTGCGGCCCCAACTGGGAGAGGAGGCCCGGGAGGTCCTCAAAAGCCTGATCCGCACCGCCAAGGTGGTGGAGCGGCAGGGGTTCCGGCTCCTCCTCGCCCGGGCCCAGGAGGAGGGGTACGTGCCGGCCCTGGCCCCCCTGGCCCATACGCTACTGGACCTGCACGAAGCCCAGGGGGTGTTGCTGGTGCTTAGGCTTTCCCGCGAGGTCCTCCTCATTGCCCGGAGCCGGGAGCGGTTGGATGTGGGTCGCTGGCTTTCCCAGGTGGGGGGAGGGGGGCATCCGCGGGCGGCCTTCGCCCGGGTGCGGGGGGTGCGTAATGCGGTGAAGCGCCTTTTGGAGAGCCTTCCCCAGTACCTGGAGCCTGAGCCCACTTTGGGCGAGGTCATGACCTCGCCCGTGGAGACCCTGCGCCCCACCACGGTACGGGAGGCCCTCCGGGTTCTGGAGGACCGCGGGTACGGGGCCATGCCGGTGGTGGAGCCCCTGGAAAGAGGGGGGTTGCGGGTCTTGGGCCTAGCCCGCAGAAGGGATCTCAGGAAGGCAGAAAGGCTCGGCCTGGCTGAACACCCGGTGGAGGGCTTTTTGGCCCGGGCTTTGGTCCTTCCCCCAAAGACCCCCCTTTCCCAAGTGGAGCCCCACTTGAAGGCGGGTGGGGGGAGGGTCTTGGTGGGGGAGAGGCTGGGGGAGGGTATCCGGCTTCTTGGGATCTTTACCCGGACCGACCTCTACCGAAAGAGGCCTTCCCTGGAGAAGCCCTTGGGGGAGAGGATTCTCGAGGCCCTACCCGAGGGGGCGAGGCGGGTGGTTCTGGCCCTTAGGGAGGCCTTTCCCCAAGGCATCTACCTGGTGGGGGGAGCGGTGCGGGATGCCCTTTTGGACCGGTCTGGTCCCGATATTGACCTGGTTCTGGAGCCGGGGGTGAGGGTGGGGGAGGTGGCCCGTTTTCTGGTGGAGCGCTTCGGGGGAAGCTTTGGCCTCCACTACGCCTTCGGCACCGCCCGGGTGCACATAAGCTTCGGGCTTACCGTGGACCTGGCGGAAAGCCGGGAGGAGGTCTACCCCTATCCCGGCGCCTTGCCCCAGGTGCGCCCGGCCCCCATCGCCAAGGACCTGGAAAGGCGCGATTACGCGGTGAACGCCATGGCCCTTTCCCTGGCCACCCTGGAGCTTTTGGATCCCTACGGGGGCCTCGAGGACCTAAGGAACCGCCTCCTGCGTCCCCTTCACCCCCTTTCCTTCGTGGAAGACCCCAGCCGCATCGTACGGGGGGCGCGCCTGGCCGCCCGGTTGGCCTTCCGTTTCTCCGAGGAGGCCCTGAAGGCCCTACCCCCAGCCTTGCTTCCCGAGGTCCTCGAGGGCGCCAGCAGGAGCCGTTTAAGGGACGAACTCCTCCTTACCCTAGAGGAGGATGCCTTCCTCGAGGCCCTTTCCCTTTTGGAGGAGCTTGGGGCCTTCGGCCCCCTCTACGGGCTAAAGCTTCCCCCTAAGGAGCCCTTTTTACGGCTCAGGTGGGGGCCTCTGGAAGAGGTCTCTGGGCGGGTGAGGGTGGAAGCCCGCCTCCTCCTTCTCCTTTACTTCCAGGAAAACCCCTGGGAAAGGGCTTTGGCCCTGGGGCTTCCCAAGAGGTTACAGGAGGCTTTGGCCCTGCTTCTCAAAGGCTCCTGGGAAGAGGCGGATAAGGAGGCCTTGGGAAAAGAGCCCCTGCGCGGTGTTTTCCTGGCCCTATTTCCCGAAAAGGAGGGCTGGCTTACGGAAAAGAGGCGGGTGCTCATGGGGCGGGACCTCCTGCAGCTGGGCCTGAAGCCGGGTCCTAGGGTGGGGGAGATCCTGCGCCAGGTGGCCGAGGCCAGGGCCCGGGGAGAGGTGAGGACCTTTGAGGAGGAGCTGGCCTTAGCCCGTAGACTGATAGGCGATGGGTCTTTTCCCGTACCTCAATGACCCCCCGGTCTTCCTGGTGGCCTTTGCCTTTGCTGTTTTTGGCCTTATGGTCCACAACCTTTTCCAGGCCTACTTGGCGGACCGGTATGGGGAGACGGCCCCCCGGCGCTATGGCTTCCTCTCCCTGGACCTGCGAACCCACCTGGAGCCCTTGGGCCTGGTCCTGTTGGTCCTTCTGGGCTTCGGTTGGCCCCGGTTCGTGCCCACCAACCTTCCCGGGAGAAAGGGGGCCATGGTGGCCCTCATGGGGCCTTTAGGGTTCTTCGTGGCCGCCTTTTTCTACGGCCTTCTTGCCCGCTTTATGCCCTACCCTTTCGGAGAGGGGCTTATGCTGGCCCAGAGGCTCATGCTCCTTCACGCCGCCATCTACCTCTTCCCCGTGCCTCCTTTAGACGGGGCCAAGGCCCTGTACGCCGTGGGCGGGTATGAGGCGCGGCGTTTTCTGGAGCAGCTTTCGGCCTATGGACCCTTGGGTTTCATCCTGATCTTTCTGGTCCTCTCCTATACCGGGGTTACCGGGGCGGTAGTCCAAGGGCTTGCGGGCCTCTTGGCCACGTTATACCGGTTCATCGGGCTATGATCGGGCTTTTGCAACGGGATCCCCTGGCCTTTCTCCTAACCTTTGCCGCCTTGGTGTTCAGCCTGGTCCTTCACGAGCTGGGCCACGCCTACGCCGCTTACCTCTTCGGGGACGCCACCGCCAAGCGCCAGGGGCGGCTTACCTTTAACCCCTTAAGGCACCTGGATCCCTTGGGCACGGTGCTTCTTCTCCTGGCAGGCTTCGGCTGGGCTAAACCCGTGCCCATCTACCCCCCAGCCTTTCGCCATTACCGCTTGGGGCTTTTCGTGGTCTCCATTGCCGGGATCCTCATCAACCTGGTTTTGGCCGTGCTCTTTGCCCTCCTGGTTCGGGGGTTCTTTGCCCTGGATCCCGTGGGGGTGGTGATGACCCTGCGGGGGGAGGGGCAGACCGGGCTCGGCCTCCTGGCCCTGGCGGCCTTTTTCGCCAGCTCCATCAACCTGGTCCTGGCGGTCTTCAACCTCCTGCCCATCCCTCCCTTGGATGGTTCCAAGATCCTGCAAAGCCTTCTTCCCCTTTCCTGGCAACCCCTTTTGTGGCGGTTGGAGCAGTACGCCTGGCTTTCCTTTCTTCTGATCCTTACCGTGTTGCGGGGTCCCATCCAGGAGGTGTTGCGCTTGGCGCGGCGGGTGTTCTTTGGCTTTTTCTTCGGCTAGACCGGGGCCATGTGCACCCCGAGCCTAGGGCTGGCCGGGTGGCTTTCTTCTCCCTGCCCTCCTGTCCCTGGCCCTTTCGGCAGGGCTTAGCCCGCTTTCGGGAGGGGAAAGGGTCCTTGGGGCGGGGCTTATACCGATGGGGGTTTCCGCCTTGCACCCTTAGGGGGCGGCTTCCTCTAGCCAGGTGCGCAGGATCCTTAGGTTCCAGGCGTCCTCCTCCGGGCTCCTAGGCGTTTCCAAGATGAAGACCCGGCCCCTGAGCCGGGGGTCCAGGAGCACGCCCTTGAGCCCCTCCCCGATCTGGCCCTGGAGGAGGTGGGCGTGGTGGTCCACGCGGCCACCCAACCCCCCCACGGAATCGTTCAGGTGCACCACAGGCACCCGCTCAAGCCCCACGAGGCGGTCCAGCTCGCTTAAAACCCCCTTTGGATCCCCCTTCACGTCGTACCCGGCGGCGTAGGCGTGGCAGGTGTCCAGGCAGACCCCCAAGGGCGTATCCTCTATGAGCCAGGCCAGCTCCTCGAACCGGGCCCCCACCTTCTCCCCGCCCCCGGCGGTGTTTTCCACCAGGAGGGTGGGGCGCTCCCGGACGCCGGCCAGGTGCCGGGCCCTCAGGAGGCCTTCCTTAACCCGCTTGGGATCTCCCGAGCCCGGGTGGACCACCACGTACTCCAGGCCCAGCAGGCGGGCTTTTTCCAGATCGTCCGCCAGGCTCATCACGCTCTTTTCCCAAAGTTCCCCTTGGGCTCCCAGGTTCACCAGGTAGGAGGCGTGGATAACCCCGGGGAGCTCCCCGGCCAGCTCCCTAAGGGCCCGGAAGGTTTCCACCTCGCTGGGGGAGAGGGCTCGGGTTTTCCAGCTCCGTGGGCTTTTGGCGAAGATCTGGAAGGCGGAAAGACCCAGGGCCTGGGCTTCCTCCACGGCCCCGGCCACCCCCTTTTTCCCGGCGATGGAGAGGTGAAAGCCATAGCGAACCATCATTCCTCCACAACCTCCACCCGTACCCGGGTGGCGGAAAGGGCCCCAATGGCCTTGGCGGCGGCGTAGGAGAGGTCGATGATGTACCTGCCGCCAAAGGGCCCTCGGTCGTTGATGCGCACCACCACGCTTTTGCCGTTTTTCAGGTTGGTGACCCGTACCCGGGTGCCAAAGGGCAGGGAGGGGTGGGCGGCGGTGAGGGCGTGCATGTCGTAGCGCTCCCCGCTGGCCGTGCGCCTGCCGTGGAAGCCGGGGCCGTACCAGACGGCAAGCCCCTCCTGCAGGAATCGGGCCTTGCCCGGGGATTCCTTTCCCTCTAGCCTTAGGACCTGGCCGGGATGGATCAGGTCCGAGGTGAGGCCGTTAAGCTCCTTCAGCTCCCTCACGCTTATGCCGTGGGCTTGGGCGATGCGGAAGAGGGTGTCCCCCTTTTTTACCGTGTAGGTCTGGGCCAGGGCGCCGGAGAGGAAGAGGACCAGGACGAGGCCGCGCACCTAAACCTCCCTCCAGCCCCGGGGAAAGCGGGAGAGGAGCTCAATCCCTGTTTCCCGGATGAGGACGAGCTCCTCAATCCGTACCCCGCCTATGCCCGGCAGGTAGACCCCGGGTTCCACGGTGACCACCATGCCCGCCTCGAGGGTCTCCTCCGTGTAGGGGGAAAGCCCCGGCCCCTCGTGCACGGCCAGCCCCACCCCGTGCCCCAGGGAGTGGACGAAGTAGCGGTCCAGGTCAAAGCGCCTTAGCTCCTCCCGGGCCAGGGCATCCATCTCCTTGGTACTCTTGCCTGGGCCCAAATTCTCTAGAACCCTTTTCAGGGCAGCCAGGGTGGCTTCAAAGGCCCGCTTGAGCTCCCCGTCCACCCTTCCCAAGGCCACGGTGCGGGTCATGTCCGAGTGGTACCCCTCCACCCTGGCCCCTAGGTCCAGGGTGACGAGCTCCCCCGCCTCGAGGGCCTTGCCCGAGGCGCCCGCGTGGGGTAGGGCCCCCCGCATCCCCGAGGCCACGATGGGGGGGAAGGCCACCTCAGCCCCCCGCCGTTTCAGGAAGAACTCTATTTCCAAGGCCACGTCCCGTTCCAAAACCCCTGGTCTTAGAAGGCCCAGGGCGTGGGCTAGGGCCTCCTCCGCCAGGGCCTGGGCCTTGCGGATCCTTTCCACCTCCTCCGGGGTCTTCTTGAGCCGCAGCCGCTCCACCACCCCCCTGGTGGGCACCCACTCCGCGGGGGCAAGCTCCCGCAGGCGTTCCAGGGCGGCGTAGGGAAGGTGCTCCGCTTCAAAGCCCACCCGGCCTCTCAAGCCCTTGAGGACCTCCTCCTTTTCCTCCCGCTTCAGCACCTTGGCGGGGATGCGGCTTTCCCCTTCGGCCTCGGGGTAGCGGGGATCTGTGAGGAGTAAGGCTCCCTCTGGGGTCACGAGGACCTGGGCATCCTCGGGATGGGGAAAGCCCGATAGGTAGCGCACGTTCTCGGGACGGGTCACGTAGAGCGCGTCCAGCCCTAGGGGCTCGAGGAGGGTCTTCGGGTCCAGCACGGGCCCCACTATACCACCCGCCAGCCCTCTTCTAGGTTCACACCCCGGTAGGGATCCTCCACGGGCAGCTTCAGGCTGGAGAAGGGGAGGGGAAGGCTCTTCCCCGGCCCCAGGCGGAGGTAGGTCCACTTGCCCTCTTCCCCCAGGTGGGCCTCGAGGCTTGGACGGCGGCTATCCACCAGAAGGTACGCCCATGGCGAGGGTAGCCGGAGGTAGTGCCAAAGCTTCTTCCCCCGGTCCAGGTCCTCCGTGGTCCAAGAGGATTTCCACCAGAAGGCAGGGGGCTTCCCCATAGAGGGAAGGGGAAGGGGCACACACCCCCATGAGGTGGGGATAGAAGATGGTGTCCTCCGCAACCTTCAGCCTGCGGCCTACCGCATAGGCCTCACATCCTTCCTCCAAGGCCTTGGGGCCCACCTTCAGAAGAAGCCGGGTCAGTTGGCCCAAAGAGCCCCCTCCACCAGGTGATGGCGGATGGGGCTTTTCTCCTCCAGATGGAGGTAGGCCTCGAGGCTAAGGGCCTTTCGGGCAGGCTGGCCCTCGGTCCTATTCTAACCTTGCCAGGCTGAAGCGCGCCCGGCCCTCCTCGTCCTCCAAGAGGGTGGTGTGGCCGGGGAAGAGGCCCTCGGCGAACTCCAGGGCCAAGACCTCCTCGGCGATCCAGCTGCCATGCCGTTTCAGGGCCTCCTGGTACGGCCCCTCCGCCTCGTAGCCCACCCGGATGCGGTCGGAAACCCTTAGGCCCATCTCCTTACGGGTTTGCTGCAGGTGGCGGATCAGGTCCCGGGCCAGGCCTTCAAGCCTCAGCTCCTCCGTGACCCGCACCTCCAAGGCGGCCACGTACCCCTCCTTTTCCAGGGCCTGGTACCCCTCGGGGGCCTGGGCCTCTAGGAGCACCTCCTCGGGCTCCAGGACCACCTCTCGCTCCTCCAGACGCAGGGGCACCCTTTCCCCCTTCAGGACCAAGCCGACCACCCTCGAGGCCTCCTTTTCCAGGGCCTCGCGGATCTTGGGGAGGAGCTTGCCGTACTTCTTACCGAGGAGCTTCAGGTTGGGCAGGACCCGGTAGCGGAGCACCTCTTCCCCGGGCTGCAAAACCCGCACTTCCTTCACGTTCAACTCCTCGGCGATCTCGGGGGCGAAGTGCCTTAGGCCCTCCCGCTCTAAGGCGGTGGGGGCGGTGACGAGGAGGAGGGGAAGGGGGATGCGGGTCTTGATCCCGCTTCGCGCCCGGGCGGAGCGGGCCAGGTCCACCACCTGGAGCACCGCCCGCATCTTGGCCACCAAGTCCTCGTCCACCAGATGGGGGTCCACCTCGGGCCAGTCGGAAAGGTGCACGGAAAGGGGGGCCTCAGGGCTTACCGAGCGCACCAGGTTTTGCCACAACACCTCGGACAGGAAGGGGGTGAAGGGGGCGGAAAGCTGGCTTACCGTGACCAGGGCCTGGTACAAGGTGGCGTAGGCGGACTCCCGGTCTAAAGGGTCCTCATTCTTCCAGTAGCGCCTGCGGCCCCGGCGCACGTACCACTGGGAGAGGTCCTCCACCACGAAGTCCCGAAGGGCCCGGCTGCTTTGGGTGGGGTCGTAGGCCTCGAGGGCCTCCGTAACCCTTTGGATGAGGTCCTGAAGCCGGGCAAGAAGCCAGCGGTCCAGCTCGGGCCGCTTCTCCACGGGAGGAGGGTTCTTAAGGTCCGGCCGGTCCAGGTTGGCGTAGGTGACGAAGAAGCTGTACACGTTCCAGAGGGTGAGGAAGTAGTCCCGCACCGTCTCCCGCACCAGGTTGGGCCCAAAGCGGCGGTCCGCCTCCGGGGGAGCGGAGATGTAGATGTACCACCTTAGGGCATCCGCCCCGAACTCCCGGATGATGTCCCAGGGGTCCACCACGTTCCCCTTGGACTTGCTCATCTTCTGGCCCTTCTCGTCCAGGATGAGGCCGTGGCAGATGACGTTTTTGAAGGCGATGGAGCCGAAGAGCATCACCCCCAGTTGGTGCAGGGAGTTGAACCAGCCCCGGGTCTGGTCGATGCCCTCGGCGATGAAGTCCGCGGGGAAGGCCTCCTTAAACTCCTCCCCGTTCTCGAAGGGGTAGTGCAAGGAGGCAAAGGGCATGGCTCCGGAGTCGTACCAGACGTCGATCACATAGGGAACCCGGCGCATGGTGCCCCCGCAGGTGCACCGGAGTTCCACCTCATCCACATGGGGACGGTGGGGATCAAAGGGCTCGGGAAGGGGTTTGGTGGCCCTTTCCTTGAGCTCCTGGAAGCTTCCCACGGCCTCTTCCCTCCCGCAGGAGCCGCAGACCCAGATGGGAAGGGGCGTGCCCCAGTAGCGGTTGCGGCTTAGGGCCCAGTCCACCAGGTTCCTAAGCCACTCCCCGTAGCGACCCTCCTTGATGTGGGGCGGGACCCAGTTGATCTCCTGGTTTTTCCGGATGAGTTCCTCTTTGAAGAGGGTGTTTTTGATGAACCAGGTTTCCGTGGCGTAGTACATGAGGGGGGTGGAGCAACGCCAGCAGTGGGGGTAGCTGTGGAGGTGGGTTTCCTCCTTGAAAAGAAGCCCCCGGGAGCGGAGGTCTTTCAGGATGGCCCGGTTGGCCTCCCGGAAGAAGAGGCCCTTAAAAGGTTCCACCAGGAGCTTCCCTTCCTCGTCCACCGTCTTGAGGAGGGGAAGGCCGTAGGCCCTGGCCGTGTCCAGGTCCTCGGCCCCGAAGGCGGGGGCCTGGTGGACGATGCCGGTGCCATCTTCCCGGCTCACGTACTCGGCCAGGACCACGAAGTACCCCTTCTCCAGGGCCTGGGGATAAGGGGGATCGTAGGCCAGGCCCTCCAGTTCCTTCCCGACAAAGCTCTTGAGAATGGGGGTTTCCTCGCCCAGGAGCTTGCGCCCCAGGGTCTCCTCGAGGATCACCACCTCCTCCCCCGCGGCAAAGGCCCCATAGGTGTACTCGGGGTGCACCGCCGCGGCCACGTTCCCGGGCAGGGTCCAAGGGGTGGTGGTCCAGATGAGGAGGCTGGCCCTTTCCAGACCCACCCTCCCCGGCTCCCTAAGGGGAAGGCGCACGTAGACCGAGGGGTCGGTGATCTCCTTGTAACCCAGGGAAAGCTCGTGGGAGGAAAGGGGGGTGCCGCACCGGGGGCAGTAGGGCACCACCTTGTGGTCCCGGTAGAGAAGTCCCCGGTGGAAGAGGTTCTTCAGGCTCCACCAGATGCTTTCCACGTAGGTGGGGTGCAGGGTGGCGTAGGCGTTTTTGAGATCTACCCAGTAGGCGATGCGCTCAGTAAAGGCCTCCCACTCCTTCTCGTAGGTGAAGACGGATTCCCGGCAGGCCTGGTTGAAGCGCTCGATGCCGTAGGCCTCGATCTCCCGCTTGCTCTTTAGCCCCAGCTTCTTCTCCACCTCGAGTTCCACGGGCAGGCCGTGGGTGTCCCAGCCGGCCCGGCGGGGCACATAGTAGCCCCGCATGGTCTTGTAGCGGGGGAAAAGGTCTTTGTAGCTTCGGGCCTGGGCATGGCCCACATGGGGCATGCCGTTGGCGGTGGGAGGGCCTTCGTAAATGGTGTAGCGGGGCCCTCCTTTGCGGTTTTCTACGCTTTTCTCAAAGATCCTCTCCCGCTTCCAGAACTCCAGAACCTCCTCTTCCAGCCTAGGAAAGTTGGGTTCGCCGACCTCCTTGAACATACGCTCCTCCCTAAAGAAATGCCCGCGCCCTTTGGGCGCGGACGAAAGCGCATGGGCTTCCGCGGTACCACCGCGCTTCCTGGAGATGGCCTCCAGGCCCTCATTTCCGCGCGATCACGGGCGCACCCGGCGGGCATTACTCGAGGTCCTCAGCCCCTTTCCTCCCGCGGCTCCGGGGTGATCTTCCCGCCTTTCCTCACCGCCGGGCTTCCACCCTCCCCGGCTCGCTCTAGGCTATTGGAAAGGGGTACTCTCCCCATCCTCGCCTTTACAGCTCATGCCCCCTGGGGTAAAATCCCCCGTTGGCGGCTAAGCCCATGCTAGCAGCCCTTCCCCTTTCTGAACCCGGACAAACACATGTGAGACTCTGGGCTGGGATAAAAAGAGGGGGACCGACT